>JAILAS010000136.1 GCA_024681495.1 Eubacterium sp.
TTTCTTAACTCGGTCTGTTCCAACCTGGCTTCGTAAAATTCTTTCAGCGCCAGCTTCTCAGCGGTTTCATGCTCATTCCTATGTAAATATCTCCTCCCTTCATCATTCATCAAATACCACCTATAGTTTTCACTCCCCCTAACACGATACACCCGCAGCTTTCCTTCCGGCATTTTCCTTAATTCTCCCCTTATTCTTTCTTCTTCTTCGACCAATACCATTAGCTGTTTTTCGTGCAGTGTCATTCCTCTTTTTTTCTTCAAATCCACCTCTTTTTTCCCCATGTTTCTCCTTTCCTACTCAAACTTTCACTCAAACTTTCTTCTCCGCCTCGGCCACACATTTTTTCGCAAATCTGCCGATTTTCGCGTTTCTGCGAATCCGCCCCAACAAACTTTTTCGCAAATCTCCCGTTTTCCGCGATTTTGCGAATCCGCCCCAACAAACATTTTCGCAAATCTCCCGGTTTCCGCGATTCTGCGAATCCGCCCCAACATGTTTTTTCGCAAATCTCCCGGTTTCCGCGATTTTGCGAATCTGCGCCCACCGTTCCTACTACGCCCGTCTTACAATCGCATACACAAATAATACATCAGCCTTCCCTCCAAATCAATCACAATTTCCACCGAGATTCTTCGACCCCGTTTCCACCGTAGCCGCCCGCGTCCGCCCGTTGCCGGCCCCGCCGGCAATTTGCCCATAAACACACTATCTCGCACCCGAGTGAGAATGTATATCTGCACGAGGTATGCGCAGGGGTTCAGGCGATTTACAACCCCCGAAATCCGTTGTAAAATAGAAGGGTAAATGTAAATTTAAGAGGAAGAATCCTCATGGATATATGAATCGGAGGAAATGATGCTGACAGAAGAAAGGCGAGCCAAAATTATCGGAATTGTTAATGAAAAGAATGCCGTTACCGTAAATGAGCTCGTGGAACTGTTGGACTCCTCACCTGCCACCATAAGGAGAGACATCACGGCCCTGGCCAAGTCCAGACAGCTGGTGAAGGTATACGGAGGTGCCACATCCATGCACGCCCTAGACGTAAATACCAACGAGGACGAGGTCCGTAAGAAGGCGGCCAAAAACGTCGACGAAAAAAATATCATAGCTGAGTATGCCGCATCTCTCATACTCAAGGGAGACTTCGTCTACCTGGACGCCGGAACCACCACACTCGCCATGATTGATTATTTGGAAAAAAAGAACGTAAAGTTTATTACAAACGGGATTGTTCACGCGCGGAAGCTCATGGAAAAGGGCTTCGAGACAATAATGATAGGCGGAAGGCTGAAGGCCTCCACCGAAGCCGTTGTAGGCCCTGATTGTGCGGAATTCATTAAGAAGTACCACTTCACGAAGGCCTTCCTCGGCACGAACGGCATATCCACGATAGCCGGATATACCACGCCGGACGCGGACGAGGCTCTGATTAAGTCCGCGGCCATAAAGCACACATACATGTCGTACATCTTAGCCGATCACACGAAGTTCGATAAGATAAACTCAGTTACATTCGCGGAGCTGTCGGACTGCTGTGTGATAACCGATAAGATTACCAATAAGGACTACCTGAACTACACAGTAGTCAAGGGCTGCTCCCGATAGCCAGGACATCCCCCGCCAGCCGGGATACACCCCAGCCAGCCGGAATACACCCCCGCCAGCCGGGATACCCTAGCCAGCCGGGATACACCCCCGCCAGCCGGGATACACCCCCGCCAGCCGGGATACACCCCGATAATCAGGAGATACTCCCGGCAGCCTCCTTCAGGGCTGCGACCACCTCTTCTTCGGTAGCCATACCCATCACGCGGGACGCGAGCTCATCAGCCTTTTCCTTTGACCATTTCGATATTGTGCACCGGGTGCTGAGAACCAGCGCCGGATTCACGCTGTATTCATCCAGACCGAATGATATCAAAAGCGGAATCAGGAGCGGATCTGCGGCCGACTCGCCGCACATGCCCACGGGTATCCCCGCCCTTTTTCCTTCCTCAATGATGTTTTTAATGGATCGCAGCACCGCGGGCTGGTATGTGGAATACAGGTAGGAGACCTTCTCGTTGCCCCTGTCCACGCTCATGGTGTACTGCGTAAGATCGTTGGTTCCTATCGAGAAAAAGTCCGCCTCCTTCGCCATAAGATCGGCGATAAGCGAGGCCGCCGCCGTCTCGATCATGCAGCCCACGTCCATGTTCGCGTCGAATTCCTTTCCTTCCGAAGCCAGCTCGTTCTTGCACTCCTCGACTAGGGCCTTAACGCTCCTCACCTCTTCCACGCAGGTCACCAGGGGAATCATTATCTTAACGTTCCCAAACGCTCCGGCCCGCAATATGGCGCGCAGCTGCGACTTGTAGATCTCGCTGTTGCCCAGGCAGTATCTGACGGCCCTGTATCCCAGGAACGGATTGTCCTCCTTCTCGAGGCCCAGATAGGGGATATCCTTATCTCCGCCAATGTCCAGCGTCCTTATAATCACCGTCTTACCGTCCAGGACCTCGGCTGCGTGTTTATACGCCTCGAACTGTTCCTCCTCGTCCGGGAGGGAGGCCTTATCCATGAAGAGGAACTCCGACCTGAAAAGTCCGACTCCCTCGCCGTCGTGCTCTGTCACCCGCACGGCATCCCTGGCGGTTCCGATGTTGCAGAAAAGGTCCACCCTGGTGCCGTCGGCGGTAACGGTGTCTTTGTTCAGGAAGCTCCGAAGCTCAGCCTCCGAGCGCACGAACTCCTCGCGTTTTAAAACATAGCGGGATATGACATCACCGTCCGGATTTATGTAAACCTCTCCCTCGGTGCCGTCGACAATCGCCGTATCCTTGTCATTTACGATCTCAGTGATGTTTTCCACAGACAACACCGCCGGTATCTCCAGCGACCTCGCGAGGATGGCCGAGTGCGAGGTTTTTCCTCCCACCTCGGTGATTATTCCCACCACGTTGTCCTTCACAATCTGGGCCGTCATGGACGGAGTAAGATCATGGGCCACCAATACGGTCCCCGGGGGAACCGCGGCGATATCCACTTCCTCCACTCCCATAAGTATCTTCAGCACGCTCATCTTTACGTCGGAGATGTCAGATGCCCTTTGCCGCATCATCTCGTCCTCAATCTGGCTGAACATACCGATGAACATGTCGCAAACGGCTGTCAAAGCGGACTCTGCGCGTTGGCCCATCTCGATCATCTTGGTGATTTCACCAACCATTGCAGGGTCACCTATCATAGACAGGTGACCCTCCAATATAGCAGCTTCCTTAGAACCCATATTTTTTCGCACTTCTTCCATTGACCGGGCCGTGTTTTCCTTGAACTTATCCACAGCCTCAGAGAACCTGGTTTTTTCGACTTCCACGTCCTGCACAGGACAGGAGTCGAACTCGAGATCGGGATCTTTGATAAGGCAGATGCTGCCTATTCCAATCCCTCTCGAAGCATTTACGCCACTAAACATAAGGCATTCCTCCTTATTAGTCCCCCAGTCCGCTCTCGACCAGCTCGACAGCTTTATCCAGCGCCTCTTCCTCATCCTCTCCATCGCAGCGGATCTCAATCTCAGAGCCGCACTTGATACACGCCGACATAAGCATCATGATGCTCTTCCCGTCGAAACTGTTCCCGTTAAATACCACACTGACACTGCTGGAGAATCCGGCCATTGCCGATGTGAAAACGGTGGCGGGGCGCATATGCATCCCCTGTTCATTTGTAACTGTCAATGTTTTTGATACCATAATTCGCCTTCCTTTTTAAATGCTTTTATTCTTCCACTCTTTTCTTCAAAAGACCAAGCATAAGGCAGCCTACTGCGGATCCTATAAGAAGCGCCAGTACGTAGAACGCTACATTTCCTACTACGGGGAATACGAAGATTCCTCCATGAGGCGCCATGAGCGTGCACTTGAACGCCATAGAAAGCGCGCCTGCCACTCCGGATCCCACCATAAGCGAGGGAATAACACGGAGAGGATCTGCTGCCGCAAACGGGATAGCACCCTCGGTTATGAAGCAGAATCCCATGATAAAGTTTACGGGGCCCGACTTCCTCTCTGCGGGAGTAAACTTGTTCTTAAATATGATGGTAGCAAGAGCGATAGCTATAGGAGGAACCATTCCGCCAATCATAACGGCCGCCATTATCATCCATCCCATCTCGTTCTGCTGTGCCAGAGAGGCCGTGCCAAAGACGTATGCAGCCTTGTTCAGAGGGCCGCCCATGTCCGTGGCCATCATGGCACCCAGGAGCGCACCCAGAACGACTATCGAGCCCGCGCTCATGTTGGTAAGCACGGCGTAAATCCATGCGTTCAGCGCACCTACTATAGGATTAATCAGGCACATAAGCAATGCTATTATCAGAATACCACACAGAGGATAGATAAGAACAGGCTTAATTCCCTCCAGTGCATCCGGCAGATTATCACATAACTTACGAAGTCCGAGCACGATGTATCCTGCAGCAAAACCTGCCACAAGCGCACCCAGGAAAGCCGACGGAACACCCTCGCCGGGGGATGCGAAAGTAGCACCCGAAGCCGCCAATGCGCCTCCCACGAAACCAACCGCCAGTCCTGGCCTGTCGGCAATCGACATGGCGATAAATCCCGCAAGGATGGGAAGCATAAAGTTAAACGCTACGCCACCGACCGTCTTAAACCATGCGGCAACCGGCGTATTCGTACCGAAGTTGGCCGGGTCTATAGTATAGTCGTCCAGAAGGAACGCTATGGCAATCAGTATACCTCCGCCGATAACGAACGGAAGCATGTGAGACACGCCGTTCATAAGGTGCTTGTATACCTTCCTTCCGGCGGACTCATTCGCCTCTTCATTCACACTCACAACATTTCCGGTATGTCTGTATACCTGAGCGCTCTTAGCCTTCTCTATGAGCTTCTCGGGATCGTGAATAGCCTCCTTCGTGGAAGCGATAACCATCTTCTTGCCATCGAACCTTCCCATATCAATGTTCTTGTCGCAGGCGACAATCACCGCATCCGCCTCTTCGATCTCAGCAGCGGTAAGCGCATCCTTAACGCCACCCGATCCGTCCTTTTCCACCTTTACGGATATGCCTAACTCAGCAGCCTTATTCTCGATGGCCTCAGCCGCCATAAAGGTGTGAGCTATGCCCGTAGGGCAAGCCGTTACAGCCACAATTCTTTTCATTTCAACACATACCTCCTCTTCATTGTTTCCCATAGCCTTATCTTTCTGCGCCTCTTTTTCGTCCAGCAACGCCATAAACTCATCAACGCTCTCAGCTCCTGCCAGCTTTTCGCAAAATCCCTTATCCACCAGCATGCCCATAAGCTTAGCCAGGATCTCGAGATGAGTATCGGCTCCCCCTTCGGGTGCTGCGATCATGAAGAGCAGATTGCTGGGTTCTCCGTCCGGAGCCCCATAATCAACACCGTCGGGACACGTGATAGCCACCAATCCGGCTCGGTCAACCGAAGCCGATTTTCCATGCGGAACAGCCACCCCGTTTCCGACAGCAGTAGATCCAATGCTCTCTCTAGCCAGTATCGCCTCCCTGAAACCGGTTACATCATTCAGATTACCGGCTTCTTCATGAAGCGAGATAAGCTTGTCAATTGCCTCACTCTTGTCGTACACCTTTTCGCGAATCCTGATTCCATTCGCTCCGATGAATTCCGAAATCTTCATGCATTCCTCCTTAACCTGCAAAACCACGTTTCTTATATATATAACCGCCATTTAAAGCCGGCGATGTATCACAAGCTCCTGTAAACCTTTTCTATCTCGTCTTTCTTCGCCAGACCGTCGGAAAACGCCGTAGCGCTGCCCGCTGCCGTACCGGCCTTAAGAGCCATCTCGTAATCCTTACTCTTCATGTATCCGGCCAAAAATCCGGCCACCATCGAATCTCCCGCTCCGACCGAGTTCTTAACCTCACCGACCGGGGCCTTGATTCTATGGCGTTCGCCCCTCTCATCTACGAGCATAGCTCCGTTTCCGGCCATGGATATAAGCACGTTCACGGCGCCCCTGCCCTGAAGCTCTATCGCCGCATCAAAAATCTCATCGTCGGTGTTGAGCTCCTTGCCCACAATCTCTCCGAGCTCAATGTGATTGGGTTTTATTAGAAACGGATGATACTTCAGTACGTTCGTAAGAAGATCGTTCGTCGCATCCACCACGAATCGTATCCCTCTACCATCCAGCTTAGAGAGTATTCTCTCGTACACATCGTCCGGCAGAGAATTCGGGATGCTCCCGGCCAGTATGAGAACGTCGCCCTTCGTGAGGCGATCGAGCTTCTCAAAAAGCTCATCCAGCTCATCGCCGCCTATTTTAGGTCCCTGCGCATTCACTTCCGTCTCACGCTCACCCTTAAGTTTTATGTTAATTCTGGAATTACCCTCCCTGAGGGTTATAAAATCGGTTTTTATTCCCGCCGCTTTTACGTTTTCGTCTATGGCCTTCCCTGTGAATCCGGCCACGAAACCCAGCGCTGTAGACTCAATGCCGAATTCCATGAGCACCAGGGAAACGTTTATCCCCTTGCCTCCAAAATAGAACTCCTCACATCCGGACCTGTTAGTCATCCCCTGCTCAAGCGGTGTTTCCATCTTCATGACGTAATCGATGGCCGGATTAAAAGTAACCGTGTAAATCATCCGTCTACCTCCGAGTATTAACCTGCAAAGAATCAATCGATTGATTGGTTTAATCAAATACTATCACTGTAATCACACTTTGTCAATCACAAATAATCTAAGATAATCATTTTCACTCAAAAATCGTTTCAAAGAACTCAGAAACTTTCAGGCACAAAAAAACGGCCCCCGCACAACGGGAGCCGATATAGTTCATTATTCCGCCTGCAGCCACCCGGGCCGCCAGCTTTCATTATTCCGCCCGCAGCCACCCGGGCCGCCAGCCTGACTTCTACTTCCTGCCGCAGCAGTTCTTATATTTCTTTCCGGATCCGCAGGGGCAGGGATCGTTGGGATATACCTTCTTGTCCTTGCGCACCTTGGGGCCGCTCTTGGCGGTGTCGTCCTTGTTGGTGCCGGTGGGCTTGGCCACCTCCTCGCGCTCGACCTTCTGCTCGATGCGCACGTGGTAGAGGAGACGAAGCACATCCTCCTGGATGTTGGCGATAAGGCCGTCGAACATCTCGAAGCCGGCGAGCTTATACTCCACGAGCGGGTCTCTCTGGCCGTAGGCCTGGAGTCCGATACCCTGACGGAGCTGGTCCATGTCGTCGATGTGGTCCATCCACTTGCGGTCGATAACCTTAAGGAGAACCACACGCTCGAGCTCGCGGAACGCCTCAATCTCGGGGAATTCCGACTCCTTGCTCTCGTAGAGGCGAACCGCCTCCTCCTTCAGGTTCTGCTTAATCGTGGCAAGCTTAAGCTTATCGGCATTCTCTGCGGTAAGCGGCTTAACGGGGATGATGGGAATCAGGAGCGCGTTGAAGTCGTTATAACCCCTGTCTCCGCTCTCGGGATCGATGTCGTCGCTGAGCGTGGTGTCAACGGCCGATTCCACCTCGTCGGTCATCATCTTGAAGATGGCGTCCCTCATGCTCTCGCCGTCCAGAACCCTGCGGCGCTCGTCGTAGATGATCTCACGCTGCTCGTTCATTACCTGATCGTACTCGAGCAGGTTCTTACGGATTCCGAAGTTATTACCCTCTATCTTCTTCTGCGCCTGCTCTATGGACTTGGAAAGCATCTTATGCTGAATCTGCTCGTTCTCGGGCACTCCGAGCGCGTTGAACATCGAAATCATCTTCTCGGAACCGAAGAGTCGAAGCAGACTGTCCTCCAGAGAGAGGTAGAACTGCGACTCACCCGGGTCTCCCTGACGACCGGAACGTCCGCGGAGCTGGTTGTCAATTCGGCGGGACTCGTGGCGCTCTGTACCGATAATCTTCAGACCGCCCGCTGCCCTGGCATCCTCGTCAAGCTTGATATCGGTACCACGGCCGGCCATGTTGGTGGCGATGGTAACCATGCCCTTCTCGCCGGCGTGCTCAACGATCTGCGCCTCCTTCTCGTGGAACTTGGCGTTCAGTACCTGGTGCTCGATGCCCTCTCTGCGGAGCAATCCGCTCAGGAGCTCGGATGTCTCGATGGTGATGGTGCCGACCAGCACGGGCTGGCCCTTGGCATTGGCCTCCTTTATGGCCTCGACGACGGCGTGGAACTTCTCCTTCTCCGTCTTATATACGGCGTCCTCGAGATCCTTCCTGATAACGGGTCTGTTGGTGGGAATCTCGATAACGTCCATTCCGTAGATCTCACGGAACTCCTTCTCCTCGGTGAGGGCGGTACCGGTCATACCGCACTTCTTGTCGTATTTGTTAAAGAAGTTCTGGAACGTGATGGTGGCGAGGGTCTTGCTCTCGCGCTTAACCTTCACGTGCTCCTTAGCCTCGATAGCCTGATGGAGGCCGTCCGAATAGCGGCGTCCGGGCATGATACGTCCGGTGAACTCGTCGACGATGAGCACCTGGTCATCCTTAACCACGTAGTCCTTGTCCTTGAACATGAGGTTATGCGCCCTGAGGGCCAGGATGATGTTATGCTGGATCTCGAGGTTATCGGCGTCGGCGAGGTTCTCGATGTGGAAGAACTGCTCCACCTTCTTAACGCCGTCGGCCGTGAGGTTAACGACCTTGTCCTTCTCGTTGACAATGAAGTCTCCCGTCTCCTCGATCTCGATACCCATGATGGCATCCATCTTAGAGAACTCTCCGGAGGCCTCGCCCTTCTTCAGCTGGCGGGCCAGCACATCGCAGGCCTCATAGAGCTGCGTGGACTTGCCGCTCTGGCCGGAAATGATAAGGGGCGTCCTGGCCTCGTCGATGAGAACCGAATCCACCTCGTCGATGATGGCGTAGTGGAGTCCCCTCTGGACCAATTGCTTCTTATAGATAACCATGTTGTCACGAAGATAGTCGAAGCCGTCCTCGTTGTTCGTGATGTAGGTGATGTCGCAGTTATATGCCTCCTGGCGCTCCTCGCTGTTCATGTCGTTGAGGACGCAGCCGACCTTAAGGCCCAGGAACTCGTGGACGGAACCCATCCACTCGGAATCTCGCTTGGCCAGGTAGTCGTTTACGGTAATGACGTGAACGCCCAGGCCCTCGAGCGCGTTGAGGTAGGCGGGAAGGGTGGACACGAGGGTCTTACCTTCACCCGTCTTCATCTCGGCGATACGCCCCTGATGAAGGATGACTCCACCGATGAGCTGTACCCTGTAGGGCTCCATTCCGAGGACTCTCTTGGCCGCCTCTCTCACCGTGGCGAACGCCTCGGGAAGCAGGTCGTCGAGCGTTTCCCCATCCTCGAGCCTCTTCTTAAACTCCGGTGTCTTCGCCTGCAGCTCCTCATCGGAGAGCGCCTGCATGGAAGGCCTCAGAGCCTCAATCTTATCTACTATTTTTTCGACCAGCTTCAGCTCGCGCTGGCTGTGTGTGCCGAAAAGCTTTTCTGCAATACCCATATTATGTTAACTCCTAAACGTATTCTCAACATTATCAAAATAATAAGTCCCATTTCAGGAAGACTCATACTTTGCTATTCTATCACCGCTTTAGTTTCAATGCAATAAACAAACTGTAAACGAGTTTTGAACTAGCTTTTACCCCGCTCACACCCCGCCTGCAATGTGGTTTTACGGCTCTTTTTTACCAAAAGTTATCTGTTGCGATTTCCTGCTCGGGGTGTATAATTGAGTTATGACGTGAACGTGGATTCACAAGTGAACGAAAGGAGATCATCATGGCTTACAACGGTTTTGCAATTGACGAGTATCTCGACGCGGATGCCGTCACATCGCAGCTCGACGAGCTCATCCAAAAGCCCGTCTACTCCATACTCCCCGAGCACCTCGAAGAGTATGAAAAGGAATACTTCGACAGGAAGTGCACGAAATCGAAGGCGATGATTACGCGCGCGAAGACAGTCATCCCCGGCGGCGTTCAGCACAATCTGGCCTTCAACTATCCCTTCCCCATCGTCATCTCGAAGGCGGAGGGCGCCAAGCTCTACGACATCGACGGCAACGAATACTACGACCTGCTCCAGGCCGGCGGCCCCACCGTTTTGGGGAGCAATATGCCCGCGGTCCGCGAGGCCGTGAAGGACCTGCTCGACACCTGCGGTCCCTCCACCGGACTCTTCCACGAGTACGAATACAAGCTCGCCAACAAGATATCCGAGTGCGTTCCCTCTGTTGAGATGTTCAGGATGCTCGGCAGCGGAACCGAGGCCTGCATGGTGGCGGCCAGAATCGCACGCCTGAAGACCGGAAAGAAGAACATCCTCAAGATGGGTGGCGCCTACCACGGATGGTCGGATCAGCTGGCATTCGGCATAAGGGTCCCCGGCACCAGGGGAATGATGTCCAAGGGCGTGCCCGGATTCGTGTTCAAGCACACGGACGAGTTCTTCCCCAACGACCTCGAGGATCTCGAGAGAAAGCTTAAGAAGCACCAGATTGACGGCGGGACCGCGGCAGTATTTATCGAGCCGGTCGGCCCCGAGAGCGGTACCCGCCCCGTCTCCAAAGAATTCATAAAGGGCTGCGAGAGGCTGGCCCACAAGTATGACGCGCTCCTCGTATTCGACGAGGTCGTGACAGGATTCAGGATCGGCATGTCGGGCGCACAGGGCTACTTCGGCGTGGACCCCGACCTCACCATCTTCGGCAAGGTCATTGCCGGCGGATACCCGGGCGCGGGCGGAGTCGGCGGACACAGGGACTGCATGGCGCACCTGGGCGCCGGACTCGACTCGTCCGGAAAGAAGATAAAGAAGGCCCTGTGCGGCGGAACCATGGCCGCCACCCCCATCTCATGCTGCGCCGGATACACGGTGCTGTGCGAGATCGAGCGGACCGGTGCCTGCGAGAAGGCCGGACGCATGGGCGACCGCCTCACCAAGGGGCTCCAGGAGCTCATCGCGAAGTACCACCTTCCCTTCGTGGCCTTCAACCAGGGCAGCATCTGCCACCTCGACAACGCCGGCACGATGCACTATGCCATCGACTTAAAGAAGCTCTGGGAGATCCCCTCCATCCTCAAGCAGACCGGCATTCGCCAGAAGGAGATGGAGCACATGGGAGCCGCATACATGGCAGAGGGCATCGTGACCCTGGCGGGCTCCAGATTGTACACGAGTGCGGCGTATGACGAAGAGATGATAGACGACGTTCTCTCCCGCTTCGACAGAGTGTTCTCGAAGTGCGGGCAGATAACCGAGAGCTAGGAGGTGCACATGGATACATTGACAGCCAAAACACAGGTGATTGAGGCGTCTCTGGAGCTGGTCGAAAAGGGCCTGGTGGCCAGGACGTGGGGCAACGTGTCCGCGCGAATCAGCGAGGACGAGTTCGTGATTACTCCCAGCGGAATGGCATACGAGGACCTGACGCCCGACGACATCGTCACCGTGAGGATCGACGGCCTCAGCTACGAGGGTGACATAAAACCGTCCAGCGAGAAGGGCGTGCACGCGGCAGCCTACGCCCTGCGCCCCGAGATAAACTTCATCGTCCACACGCATCAGGACTACGCCACGGCCCTCTCCGCGCTCGGTCGCGGGATTCGGGGATACGCCGCCTCCTACGCAGACGTGATAGGTCGCGCCGTTCCCTGCGCCGAATACGGCCTCTCATCCACCAAAAAGCTCGCCGACAATGTGGCCGCCTGCGTCGGGATGTACGCCGACTCGAAGGCGTTCCTCATGACCAACCACGGCACGGTCTGCCTGGGCGAGGACAGGGACGACGCCATGAAGGTGGCCCTCACTCTCGAGGACATGTGCAAAGAGCGCTATGCCGAGATTGCCGGCAGGTCCTTCGACCGCGAGCTCCCCGAGTTCTACGAGACCAAAGAATCCCCCGAGGGGACCTACATATTCGTAAAGAGCCCGCAGGTAAGGCTCATGAGCCAGGCCGGGGACCAGAGGAGGGTCTACGTCGACGACGAGGCGCAGTTCCTCGGATCCGGAATAAGGTGTGTGAGCGCCGATCGGAGCACCTCGTCGGTCATGGCCGCGGCCAGAAGGTACGGCGCGGTCTTCGTTAAGGGGCGCGGCGCTCTGGTATACGGGCCCGACGCCGAGGAGGCGAACGCCCTGAGGATGATCGTCGAGAAGGGAGCTCTCGCTTCCTATGTAGCGGCCAAAAGCCACGACGCGCACGCCGTTCCCGTAACGTCATCCGTTCTGGAGCACATCATCTACAAGGTGAGCTACTCAAAGAGAAAGGACGCATAATTGCTTAAGAAACTTTCCGAAGAAAAACAAAAGTTGATTTTAGAAAAGGCGACGGACGAGTTCGGGCGCTGCGGCAAGGCGGATGCCAAGATAAGCCGGATTGCCGGCGCAGCCGGCGTGAGCGTGGGAGTCATCTACAAGTACTACACCGACAAGGACACCCTCTTCCACATCTGCCTCGAGAACAGCCTGAAGACGCTGTCAGAGGTTTTGACGACATCGGGCGCATCGAACGACGCTGAGGAGATGTTGAGGAATATATTGGCGTCCATCCGGGAGTTTTCGAAGGAGAACCCCAGCGTCATCCGCATGTACCACGCCATCACGAGCGAGCCCGACGAAAAGGAGGCGGCCGAGCTGGCCGCGGAGATAGAGGGGATATCCTCTTCCTTATATAAGGATTGGATTTCCGACGGGATTGAGGCAGGAACCATCAGGGAGGACGCATCCCCCGAAATGTCCGCCTTCTTCTTCGACAACCTGCTCATGATGCTGCACTTTTCCTACGCGCTGCCCTACTACAGGCAGCGGTACAGGATCTACTGCGGCAAGGACGTGGACTCGGCCGCTTCGGAGAAGTTGCTCGAGGAGCAGCTCGTCGCCTTTCTGAAGGCCGCCCTAAACCCAGCGGCCCAACAAGGAGGAAAACCATGAATATCCTGGCCTATGACATAGGAACCACGGGAATCAAGACCTGCCTGTTCAGCCTGGAGGACGGCATTACACCCCTGGGCTCGGAGAACCGCGGATACGGGCTCTACGAGGTACCGGGCGGCGGCATGGAACAGGACGCCGACGAGTGGTGGAGCGCCATGTGCGAGACCACCCGCGCCCTGCTGGAAAAGACGGGCATATCCCCGCTCGACATAAACGGCATCTCTTTCTGTTCGCAGATGCAGGGGCTAGTGCTGGTGGACAGCGAGGGAGAGCCGGTCAGGCGCCCCATGAGCTACATGGACCAGCGGGCGACGGCGCAGATAAAGAAGCATCTGGCTTACGGGCCGACCATTGCCGGCGCGAACGTATTTCGACTCCTGAAGTGCCTGAAGGCCACGGGAGCGGTGCCCAGTTCGGTAAAGGATCCCGTCTGGAAGTATAAGTGGGTGGAGGAGAACGAGCCCGAAAACTTCGCACGCGTCCATAAGTGGCTGGACGTCAAGGAGTACATCATCGCCCGATGCACCGGACGCTTCGTTATGACCGAGGACTCCGCCTACGCCACCCTGCTCTACGACACACACAGGAAGGAGTTCAGCGAGCCCCTGATGAAGATGTTCGGGGTGAAAAAGGAACACATGCCCGACATAATACGTTCCACGGACGAGGCGGGCAAGCTCCTGCACGGTCCCGCCGAGGAGCTGGGCCTGGCCGCCGGAACCTCAGTGTTCGGGGGCGGCGGCGACGCATCGTTCATCGGACTGGGCGCGGGATGCGTACGCCCGGGAGACACGCACATATACTGCGGCACATCCGGCTGGGTCTCCACGGTCGTCCCCTCGCAGATGGTCGACACCAGGTACATGATTGCGGCGATAACCGGAGCCGATCCCAATAGCTACAACTACTTCGCCGAGATGGAGACGGCCGGCAAGTGCCTCGAGTGGGTGAAAAACCACCTGGCGCTCGACGAGATCGGCGTCTACCTCGACCGGAAGGACATCACCTCATCCACCGGGATGGAGAAGACCTATATAAGCCTCTACGACTACCTGACGGAAGTGATTAAGAAGGCCCCCGCCGGCTCGGGCGGAGTGATCTTCACGCCCTGGCTGCACGGCAATCGCTGTCCCTTCGAGGACCCGGACGCCGCCGCCATGTTCTTCGGCATCACCATGAACACCGGCAAGACCGAGCTCATCCGCTCCGTCATCGAGGGAATCTGCTATCACCTGCGCTGGATGCTCGAGTGCCAGGACCGCAAGACACGCACCTCCGATGTGATTCGATTCGTGGGGGGCGGCGCATTGTCGGACTCCGTGTGCCAGATTCTGGCCGATGTTACCGGGCGGACCATCGAGACTGTGGACCACCCACAGGATGCGGGAAGCGTGGGAGCGGCAGTAACCGCTGCGGTCGGCCTTCGGGAGATATCCCACCTCTACGACACGGGCAGGCTCATAAAGCCCACGAAGGTCTTTAGGCCCAATCCGGGAAACCGCGCGGTATACGACAGGTGCTACGCCGTATTTAAGGAGCTGCACGCGTCGAACGCCCGGGGATTTTCGGCGTTATCCGCCATAAGAGAAAGGACAGGACTATGAAGAAAAACAAAGAGCTTCTAAGGACAATCAAATTCGCTCTGTTCTCCGTGTCGGCCGGCGTAATCGAGCTGGGCGCGTTCACGGCACTGAACGCCCTGACCCCCTGGCCCTACTGGCCCAAGTACCTCATTGCACTGGTGCTCTCGGTGCTCTGGAACTTCACGCTGAACAGGCATTACACCTTTCAGTCGGCCAACAACGTCCCCGTCGCCATGATGAAGGTGGCCGCCTTTTACGCGGTGTTCACGCCGCTTTCGACAGTCGGCGGCAACTACCTGGCGGAGACCCTCGGCTGGAACGAAGTCCTGGTCACGGTGCTCAACATGTGCTGCAACTTCGTCACCGAGTACCTCTACGACAGATTCTTCGTATTCGGAAGCACCCTCGACACAAACGAACGAGCAAAAAAACAGGAACGGGATTAACCCGCTCCTGTTTCCTTTTTATTCGGTATTATGTCTACCTCTCGCCTCTGATGAGCCAGGGCGTGGGCTGTGTCACGAAACTCGAGGCCTTGTCAGTCTTGGCCACGGTTATCTGCGTAACCCTCATGTTCTTAATGCCGTTGCGCTGGAAGATATCCCTGATTCCCGAGAGGATGTCGAGCTCGAGCGTGTAAACGATGAACTGCATGTGCGGGTTCTTCTTGATGAGGTCCCTTATCTGCTCCTCGAGCTTATCCGATGCTACGATGAACGAGAGCCTCGGAGCGGGCAGATCTGCCAGCGTCTCCTCCCTCACGTCCTTCACGATCTCCACGTTCCTCACGCCGAACTTCTCCACGTTCTCGCGCATGGACGCCTCCGAGCCCGGATCGGGCTCCACGGCGATAACCTTGCCATCGGGCGCCATCATGGCCGCCTCTACAACAATACTCTCGGCGTTTACGAGGAGCACCCTGTCCTCGGAATCCACGCCCATCATCGTCATGATGACGGCTCGAATCTCGTTGCCCACGTAGTGAATGGGGCCGCGGGCGAAGTTGTCGTTCTCGATTCCTATCTTATAGGACTCGTGCGCATTCTGATTGTACACGAGGACGACGGTGGGTCCCACGATCTCGTCGTCAATGAGGTCTCGAACCTTCTTCTTCTCGTAGTCGCCGTTGGGCTCGAGCCCGTAGCCTACGAAGACGTCGCACTCCTCGTGCCCCGCCTCCCATATGTCGTAGAAGAGGCCCTTGTCTCTCTTTCCGGTGAATATCAGCACGTACTGATTCATCTCGATGGCGGGGAGAACGTTACAGACGTTCCTCACGTTATCGAGAATCTTTACCTTGTCGATGCCTACCTGACCCACGTCGGTGAGAAAGCCCATCCACTGAGTCATCTGTTTGTTAGTAAATTCCTGTGCCATAATCTCTCTCCTTCCGGTCACAGCCTGTCGATCTGCTTAAGACAGGCCAGTCGTACCTCGTCTCTGTATTCGGGCCGAACAAAGAAATACATGTAACTCTCCAAAACCTTGTATTTATTGAACGCCCGCCCGTCAATCTTGAAATTGTAAAATCCCGCTTCCTTGTATTTGCCGTAGATAAGGTCGGTAGTGATAAACGACCTGTTCTCCAGCATCTGATAGAAGTCTCTGTTTATCTTGGTGCACTTCTTGAACTTGATCTCGCAGAAGTTCAGCTGGCACTCCCCTACCACCCGGTAATGCTCCTGCCTGTTGGGGCAGTTATCCATGCAGTAGTGGTTCGCCAGAAGCTCTATCTTCTCCTTATGCGGCATCTCGAACAGCTCGTCGGTATTGTTAAATGCCGAGTCAAGAACCACCAGGTGGTAGTCCTTTTCGAGCTCCGCCCTAATGTCCTCCACGGTGTTAAGACACTTCGTGGTGGACGACAATATCTTATAATCCGGATGTGTCCGTCTTATGTACTCCTCCAGGCAGGGGGAATTGACCAGGACCTCGTTCATGCCGTTATCCGCCAGATCCAGTATCAGGTTGCAATATGTATCCCAAAGATGCTTCTCCTCGATGAGCGGATTGGTGAACGTGAATCTCACCGCGATTCCGTTTTCGTTCAGAGCCCTTATGACGAACTCCATCTGCTCCTTAGTGGAAGAGCCCAGTATGACGCGGCCGCCGTTCCATATGGCACCGGGAAACGTGCCGTAGGCCGCCGATATGGCTATGTCATCGAAAAACCTGTCCGGATATCTCTCCATCAGGGTTTTCATAAACAGGATCATCCTGTACTTCCCGTAGAAATCGGGTAGGAAAAACCTGGTTATAGCGGAGTCGCCCATAATCATCTCTCCAGCAAATCGAATGAGGCAGACCCGTATACACAGATCTTGCCGTTTTTCGAAATAACGTACTTAACCTTGACCTCATAGGCATGGCCCATGCTCATGCCCCGATGTGTAATCTCGTTTTGATTTACAGCCTCCTCGATAGCATCCCTCATGCTGTGGTAGATGTCGTTCTCGGGATTGTTTATGTATTCGACAATCCTTTCCTCTCCCATCAGCTTAAGCTGCGCGAGCCTCTTAAAGAACGCGGGATTCGCCGCCAGGAGTTTAATTCTGTTATTCTCGAGCTCGGCCACCGCCACGGGAAGCTGCCTGCTTTCCTCCCTGCCTGTGTCGCCGACGAGGTCGAAGCTCTTTCCGGAGAGCGAAAGCCTGCCTATCGTATCGTAGTATTCGCGGAGCTCCATATTCTCAATCTTAAGCGTCCCGCCCATCTTGGCGATAAGCTCCTCGAAGACCATGGGCTTGGCGAAGTAGTATCCCTGGACCTTCTCGCAGCCGATTCCCCTCAGGAAATCGTATTGTTCCCTGGTCTCCACTCCCTCGACCAGCGAGCACACGTCCATGTCCTTGGCCATGTCGATGATTATCTCTATCATCTTGCGGGAGCGCTTGTTTATACCGAAGTCCGCGAGGAATGCCATGTCGACCTTCATCACGTCGAAATTGTAATCCTTAAGGGTGTTAAGGGACGAGTATCCGCTTCCGAAGTCGTCCATCCACACCTGATAACCGCAGTTCTGGAGCCTCTGCAGCTGTGAGTGCAGCTCCACAGGCCGCTCCGTGAGCGCCGACTCGGTGATTTCAAAGTGGAGTAGCTCCCTGGGTATGTCGTATTTCTGCACCAGCCCCTCTATAATCTCAAGTATATCACAGAGCCAGAAATCGAGCCTGGAGAGATTTATCGAGAACGGAACGCACTCCATGCCGCGCTCCCTCATCGATGCGAGGTCGCGGCAAACACGTTCGATGACGTAGATATCCACCTTGTGTATGAGATGGCTGTCTTCGAGTATCGAGATAAAGGTATTGGGCGGAATGATTCCCATCTCCTCGTCGTTCCAGCGAACGAGAGCCTCTACCTCACACATCTCGCCCGTCATGGTGCGGACGATGGGCTGATAGTAGACCACGAGCTGCTCCTCGGCGATGGCCTTGTCCAGGTTATCCCAGAAATACTGCTGCTCATGCCTCTTCTTCTCCAGCGATTTATCGTAGAAGCGATAGTCGGAATCGTATTTGTTCTTTATCGAATCACAGGCAACCATGGCCTTGTCGCAAACTACGGCTATATCAGTATCATCGCCCAGGAGGGCAATTCCGGCCTTAACCTCCAGTCGGACACCACGCTCCTCGCTATGGCCGAACTTATGGACCTCTTTTATCCTGTCCACAATGTTCTCCCTCTGGGTCAGGACAACGAAGCGGTCTCCCTCGAAGTGAGAGCAAAGCGAGCCCTCGAAGGTTTTCCTTATCTCATCGGCCAGGTCTCGAAGAACCTTGTCTCCCTCGTCGAACCCGTACTCGAGATTGTAGAGGTGGAAGTTCTCAATATTTATGTAAACCACAGCCAGCTCGCCGCTGTCGGACCTGGATATGATTTTCGAAGCTCGATTGAAGAAATGAAGCTTATTCGGAAGATTGGTAAGGACGTCCAAATCGTTCGACTTATAGGTGCGATCCCAGTCCTTAAACCTCTCGGCATCGTCGGGGCTCGGAACGTAGTCGTCTCGAACGACCCTGTCCTTGCCGAGCCTCTTCGCCTCGTAGAGCTTCTGGTCGGCAATGGAACTCATGACCCTTATGGACTCCCAGTTCACCACGGGACCCTTGACATATCCGCAGCTACTGGTGAGGTAGAGATCGGTGTGCTCGCCGATCGTCATCGCCTTTACTTCCTCACGGCACGCCTCCAGCTTCTTTACGAACTTCTCCTCGTCGTCTCCGAGGACGACAATCATGAACTCGTCTCCGCCGTACCTGTACACATCGTCCTGCCCGAAGTGCGAAAGAAGGATTCTCGAGAACCTCCTGAGCACCTCGTCGCCGAACTCGTGTCCGAACGAATCGTTGAAGTACTTAAAATCGTCAAGATCCATCATCACGAGGAAGATGTTCTTTCCGAGGAATCTGTCGTTGTCGAGCTTGAGCGCGCGCCTGTTGCGCATGCCGGTGAGCTCGTCGTGCGTGGAGAGTCTCCCGACCAGAAGCTCATTGCGCACCGCGCCGACCTTATCCGTGTACTGCGCAATGCACAGGAACATGGTGAGCAGGAAGAATATGACCACGTTAACGACCATCGCGGTATTCATGCTGCTGTAGTACACGCTCGCCGTGCAAAAGCCCACGCATCCCAGGATGTAAATTCCACCTTCAAGAAATGGATTAATGGTAATAATCGCAGGTATTACGGCGTTAAACAGGAGGAAGACCATCAGATTGCTTCCGCCGTTCATGGAATATACCGCCACGCCCAGTCCGACGTAAAAGGCCGAGAATAGCGCGGCCGAGGCGGTTCCAAGTATGCTGCTGGTTGATTTTCTCAGGGTGTATATCAGGCCGTAGAGCAGCATAATGACGTTAAACGCTGCCACGGCGGATGTAAACATAATAATGAAGTCGCTGCTCGCGTAATTGTTTATGCCAAGGCACAGAGTAACAAGACCCAGGAAGGATCCGGACCCCATCGAAGGGTCAACAGTGTACGCCATCGGGTCGTCGACGTATGTATCGAGCGAAGGCTTTCCCTCATCGGGTTCTCCTGCCCCCGCCACCGCGTCCGACGATATCCCCTCGGGAAGGCTCTCCCCGTTGGAACCCACCTCTCCGTTGGGCTCCGCCCCGATATCCGCGGCCACTCCGGGCACCTCACCGTTCCTGATATTCTCGGCGATCTTAGTCTCCTCCATGTATATGTTCACAAAGAGGAATGCGCATATTCCCACTATAAATGCACAGACAAAAATCATCTTCTTTGCGTTAGACCTGTCGATGAGTCGTTTCTCGTCAGAGTCTACGTGTAAAAGACCGAATTTTTTCCTAATAAAAGATTGCATATCATCATATCTCCCCGGCCAAAACTCCTACCGGACTATGCAAACTGGTAATGCTAAAGTCCCTAAGCAATAGAATAACATATTTCAAAGACTTTGGGAAGATTCCCGGGCCCTTCGGGCGGCGTCATTTTTCTTCATCTCCAGCCCTATCCGGTCGAACAACATAGTCAGGTACCTCATGGACGGCTCAGTCGTAATCGCAAAGAGGACGAACAGCATCACGCACTCCCTGGAAATGTAGCTGATGGCGAACAGGTCGTGAAGGAAGTATCCGCACAAAGCAAACCCGACCATGCATATTCCGATCACGGCCACGTGGAACTTGTTAAGGGGCACGGACAGCCTTATGAGTATCATGAATCCGACGATTGCCATGAGGAAGGTAGCCGCCACCGAGATGTCGTCGTCCGATACCCCGAAGACCTGCGAGAACCTGACCATGGCAGCAATGACAAAGAAGTTCGTCAGTGCCGCGGGCATAACGCGGAGCAAAACCCGCCTCAGGAAGTGATGCTCCACCCTCTCGTTGTTGGGCTCCATCGCCAGAAGGAACGCCGGCAGCCCGATGTTAAACATACTTATAAGAGACACCTGGGACGGCGCCAGCGGGTAGTTCTGGAGATTGAATATGGTGAAGAGCGCCAGCAGGAACGAAAATATATTCTTAACCAGGAACAACGTGGCCGATCTCTCAAGGTTGTTTATGGTCTGCCGTCCCTCGGCCACCACCTGCGGCATCCTGGAAAAGTCAGAGTCCAGGATGACCACCTGCGCCGCCTGCGAGGCCGCGTCCGAGCCGGAGGCCATCGCCACCGAGCAGTCCGCGGATTTCATCGCCAGGATGTCGTTTACTCCGTCGCCGGTCATGGCCACGGTGTGTCCCGCCCTCTTCAGCGCCCTTACGAGCATGCGCTTCTGATCGGGCGAGGTGCGTCCGAAGACCACCTTCTCCGCGGCGGCCCTGTCCATGTCCTCGGCGGTCTTAAGCGTGCGGCAGTCGACGTACCTGTCAGCCCCCTCGATACCTGCGGCCTTAGCCACCTCCGAGACGGTCACCGGATTGTCACCCGATATGACCCTTATGTCCACGCTCTGCCTCTTAAAGAAGTCGATTGTCTCCGCGGCGTTCTTGCGGAGCGGGTTGAGGAGGCAGATGTATCCAATGGGCTCGACATCGTCCGCGGGAGCAATGGGGCTGTCCGCCGTAATCGTCCTGCCGCCGCCGACGCGGGCGAACGCCAGTACACGGTAGCCCTTAGCGGCGAGTTCCTCGGCCCGCTCGTCCACGCCAGAGCTCAATATCATCTCCGGGGCGCCGAGGACGTATGTGCCGCCGTCAAACGCGACGGAGCTGTACTTATATTTGGAAGAAAACGACATGACGCTCGTCGGACGCCTGTTCCCCCTCACGGTGAAGTACTCGCGAAGGGCTTGCATGGTCTGATTGTCGTCCGGAACGGCGGCTATATAGTCGCCGATTACCGCGTTTATTTCGTCATTAAACTTTTCACCGTCTCTGTATTTTTCCGAAGCCGGCACCACATTCCGAACCTGCATATCGTTGTCTGTTATGGTTCCTGTCTTATCCAGGCACAAAACGTCCACCCTGGCGAGGGTCTCGATGCTCTTCATGTCGTGGAGCATGACCTGCTTGCGCGCGAGCTTCGCCGCGCTCACGGCCATCACCATGGTCACGAGAAGGTACAGGCCCTCGGGAATCATGCCTACCACGGCAGCCACCATGCCCTGAACGGCCGTCACGAGGTCGTTCTCCTGGACGTAGTAACTCTGATAGAAGAGGCCGATTCCGATGGGAATGATGGCGATTCCGGCGGCTATGACGATGCGGTTTATGTCACGAACCATCTCGGACTGCTCGGACTTCTTCATCTTGCCCGCCTCGTGCATAAGGCCGTTTATGTAGGAATCCTCTCCCACGGCCGTGAGACGCGCGTAGCACTTGCCGGAGACCACGAAGCTTCCGCTCATGAGGGTATCCCCGCTCTTCTTCTCTATCTCGTCGGCCTCGCCCGTCAGGAGAGACTCGTTCACGGCGGCCTCTCCGTCCACGACGCAGGCGTCCGCCGGTATCTGGCAGCCGGAGGTCAGCAATATGATGTCGTCAAGGACCAGCTCCTCCACGGCAATCTCAGAGACCTCCCCGTCGCGCAGCACGCGCGCAGTGGGCTGATTGAGCAGCGAGAGCTTGTCGAGCACCCGCTTCGCGCTGATCTCCTGGAATATGCCTATGAACATGTTCGCTATTACCACGACCATGAACGTGAGGCTCCGGTAGTCCTTCACCAATATGACCAGGATCGCAAGAACCGCGAAGATTAGGTTGAAGTATGTGAATATGTTCTCTTTAACTATCTGCAGCTCCGTCTTGGCGCTGTGATCGGCCTGGACGTTTACCGCCCCGGCGCGCATTCTGTCTCTGACCTGCTGTTCGTTTAATCCGTTCATCTGTATTCTCCGTTCCGACGCCGCCTTTCAGCCCCGATCCCCCGCCGAAGCCGCGCCGCAAATTCTCTCAAAAGCCTTTAAATACAATACTTATACATTTTAACACACCACCGGCTTCTGTTCCACAGGCGCCCCTGCTTGCCGTTCGAATTTTCCGACATTTTTTCTTGATTTTGCTTTTTTTCGGAAAGATGCATTGTCAATCCAAATCGAAAATTCATCCGATTTTGGGCCAATTTTGTAAAGGTTACACAAGGACATACGTTCGTTTTTTCAGCCCTGCGGGGTATTAAAATTGTGGATAGTGTGGATAACTTTGTTTATAAACGGGCTTTTTCGATTTTTTTAATCTAGTTTTGTTGATAAGTCTATTGCCCGTAACTTCGTTGTTTCTTTCCGGATTCAAAATTTTTTTGTATATTTTTTACTATCGTTTACATAAAATTGGCTCCTTCATCTTGCATTTTTATCTTGCAAATGACGGAGCAATTTATAAAATAAAAGAGTCACCCACTACCTTTAGGTGGTGGGTGACTCTTTAACAGGTGCTGGGTACAAACCCAGTACCTGTAAGATTGCGAAGCAATCTGGTTTTATAACGAGCAAATTTAGAATAAATTTGTGAGTTTTGATGCTCAGGCTTCCCGTCTGTATACATAAAGAAAGCGGCCCGGATTCCCCGGACCGCCTAAAAGGTCGTATCTGTTATCAATTAAAAATTCGCCTTACGGTGATGATCGATCTGTAGTTGGCGGGACTCGTGGTCTTTATTCCGCTCTTTTTATTGCTGGCGTGTACAATGGTGTTGTTACCGATGTAAATCGCGCAATGTCCGCTGTAGCAGATGATGTCTCCGGCCTTCATCTTAGAGGTGCTGACCGACTTGCCCACCGAACGCATCGAGCTCGATGAGTGGGGAAGGCTCTTTCCGAAGTGCTTATATACGGAAAGGACGAATCCCGAGCAGTCACAGCCGTCTGTAAGGCTGGTTCCGCCGTACTTGTACGGATTGCCCACGAACTGCATCGCGTAGGATGCAACAGCCGCTCCGGATACGCTGCTCGATTCGGAGTCATCGTCGGATGCCAGGTCGGAATCACTGTCGGAGTCCTTATCGGAGTCCTTATCGGAGTCCTTATCGGAATCCTTCTTGGAATCGCTCTTGGACTTGTCCTTCTTGGAATCCTTCTTATCGGAGTCCTTATCTGACTTACTGCCGCTCTCCTTATCCGACTTCTCTTCGGAACTGTCGGAATCTTTATCGTCCGAGCTGTCCTTCTCCTCAGAGGCGCTATCCTCGTCTTCTTCGTCGGATTCGCTCTCGTCGTACGTGAGCTCCTCGCCTACCCAGTATGTATCTACATACTCAGCGCTGACATAGCCGTCGTCGGCAGCCAGCTTATAGAAGCCGTTCTCCTCGCCGGAGAGCTCCAGCTCCTCGCCCCTGGGAAGCAATCCCAAAACCGACGAGTCCGCGTCTGCCTCGGCGCGTACCTTCAGGGTCTGTGTGTTAACAACGCCAATGAGAATCTCTCCCTCGTGGCTCTCCTCAGCCTCCTGCTGCTCCGCCTGCTCTGCCGCTTCCTCGGAAGCCTCAGCCATGGCAACGATTTCTCCCAATGCCTCTTCCACAGCGCCCGTCGCGCCGGCAGAAGCGGTATCTGAAGTCTCCTCCTGCTGCTTAACCGCAGAGTTGGAAACTGCGTCGGCAACCCGAAGCTTCGCGGCCGAGGCATCTGCCTGAGCCACATAGCTGGCCAGCTGGTCTGCAGCGCCGCTGCCTGACGATGCCAAAACCGCTACGGGTGAAGCACTGCCAATCGTAGCTGCGCCTGCCACTATGCAGGTCGCCATAATTTTTGCTCTTTGATTCATACTCTACTCCTCGTCAAAATATTTTGACACGACATTTTACGGAATTATAACACTATTATGTTACCCTCGTCAAGTTTTTTTAACAAAGAATACGCTAAAAAAGGGCGTTTGCACGCCCTTTCGACAAAATATTCAATATTGTTTTAATCGTCACAGGGCCAACTCATACAAGACCATGTACCCAGACATTAACAATAACGCAACAATTAGTGCCGGAGAGATTATCTCGCTCCAGGGCACATTTTCGTAGTCTCCCTTTACCAGACGGGCGACGATTTCGCCCCTTCCGGTGGTCTGTAACACCTTTTTATAGACGAGACGCGTCAAAATCAGCGACACCGCTACTATCACCACCATGAACACGCCCATAAAAAGATTTACGGCCAAAGGCTGCCCGGCCAGAATGTCGCGGACGGATGTCCCCTGCTCGACAATCTCCTCGAGCTCCTCGCTGTCCACCTGAGAATAGGAACTGAAAACCGAGATGACCGAGAATGCGTTCAGCGTAAAATGAACGAGCATAGAAGCCAGAATGCTGTCCGTCGCCTCCAGCATGAACACGAGGAAGATTCCCATCATAAACGTATATATGAACTGATTGAAATTAAGGTGAAATCCGGCGAACAGGAGAGCCGACAGGAACGACGCCTTCCAAAACCCGTTATTCCTGTATCCGCTGTAGAAGAAGCCACGGCAGACAATCTCCTCCGTCACGGCAGGAACGACGGCCACGAAGAGTATCCCCGCCCAGACAGAGCCGTCGAGCACGGACCCCGAGAGGACCTCGGCCTGGGTTCCCGTCTCGAAGACCAGCTGGCTAAGCACATTGGCGACCAGCATGCACGGATAGAAACACAGGGTGCAAATCACGACCCAGACGGCGGCTACCGGCGAAAAAGCCCTGATCCGGAACTTCTCGACCACGTTGACGTTCCTCGCCGTGCAGTTCAACACGGGAGCCGCCACCAGGCATATCTCACTGAGCAGGCTGATCTGATACACGCCGTCCAGCACCCCGGAGAAAACCGAGAGCATTGCAAACGAACCGACCAAATACACGAAGAATGTCAGAAACGCCATTCGGTTTACGAAAGTGTTATGCCCCTTCATTGTTTCTCCTGATGAATCCATCGCCGATAACAATTTTTCTCTCTTTATACAGGCGTCCCACCGCCCTCTTGAACGCGGCCTTGCTAAGCCCCGTCTCCTCCTTTATAAGCGCGGGCGATGCCTTGTCGTCGAACGGGAGCTCGCCTCCGCAGAGGTCGATGAGTCGGTCTATGGCCTCGGCGTCGGTGTCCATCTGCTTATAAGCCACCTCCCTGGTGGACAGGTCGAGCTTGCCGTCCTCCTTGACCATCGTCACCCTGCACTCTATGACCTGTCCGGGCGTGAGGCTCTCGATGTTCTCGCTGGGAGGGATCATAGCGGAATACACGTCGTCCACGGCCACGTAGCCGCCGAAGGACGGACTTATCTCGTACACGCGTCCCTTCACCATGTCTCCGGCCGAATAGGGCGCGTCCTTTCGCAGATAGGGGTAGACCTTCATAGTGGCGGCGAGCCTCTCGCTCTTGTCCACGTAGAGGGCCACCACAATCTCGTCGTCCTTCTTCACCCTGCAGGTCTGCTCCTTGAAGGGAAGCAGGAGGTCCTTCTCAAGGCCCCAGTCCAGAAAGGCGCCGATTTTGGTCACGTCCTTCACCCTGAGGACTGCCGTGTGCCCGAGCGTAACGGCGGGCTCGTTCACGGTAGCAATGAGCCTGTCCGAGGAATCCTTATATAAGAAGACGGATATCTCGTCGCCCTCCGAGGCGCCCTCCGGAACCTGCTTGCGAGGGAGGAGGACCTCCTCCTCTCCGTCGCTAAGGTATACGCCGAAATCTACTTTTCTTTTAATAATTAACTTTTGTTTTTCTCCGAGTCTCATTTCAGCATCATCTCCATAGCGGCGGTTATGTCGCCGTCATCATTTAACAGTGTTACGAATATACTGCCGTCAGTCTCCGCCTTCATAGCGTGAAGGGTCTGCCCGTAGTAAGCCGCATTCTTATACTCTATCCTGAGCCTGTCAAGCTCTGCCCCCTCGGGGATGAACTCCGACGCCAGGTACACGTAGACCGAATTATTCACGTGCAGGTTCGAGTCTATGTCGTTCTTTCGTATCTGAAAATCCCCGGCGGGCTCCATATTGTCGGGCAGCTCGATCTTCCTGGAGTGCGTACCCATCTCGAACTTCTCGTCCGTCTCCTTCATGTACGCGTCGTGAATCTTATCGGGAACCTTGCTCATGCTCACCTTATTCACGTCGATGTATACCCACAGGGAGTCCGAGACGGCGAGCTTCTCTCCCTCGCTGTCGAGCAGAAAGAAGTTTCTGTAACCCATGCAGCCCCTCATCTTGTACGGGTTGGTCCCCACCGTCACGATGTCTCCGGCCTTGGGCCTCCTGTAGAAAAGGATCTCGTGATAGGCGACGATCCATCCGCAGCCCTGCTCCTTGAGATACTCCGGACCCACGCCCAGCTCGTCCGACTGGAACGTGGAGCAGTCCTGGAACTCGTCCAAAAGGGCCCCGGGCTTCAGATAGCCGTCCGCATCTGTCTCAGTATACTTCAATCTGGTCTCATATGAAAACACTTAAATACCTCCGTGTTTCTCCTTTAGCTAACCGGGCGCCGATCGCCCATGTATATGTATATATGCAAAAATGCCCCGCCGGCGTGTTCGGACGTTCTGTCCGAAACCACGCTAATCCCGGCATCATTAAGGGCATTACAACACTCTTTAAGTTCAACTTCTTATGTCAACCAACCACTTCGTCCTTCCTGCCGACAATATGGTTCAGGGAGTAGCCCATTCCCAAAATCGTCCAGAAAATCGGTGCGGTTCCCACATAGGAATCGTTCGCCACGCTGTTTATAAGGAACCAGATGACGGAAACCATGCAGGCCATTCCGACCATGGCCAGTCTGTCCTCCTTAAGTCTGGCGAAGGGCATCTTCCTGTACAGGCGTATGCTCTGAACCAGGTAGATTATGAAGAACGCCCATACCAGGCAGGTGGCCAGCACGCCCTGCTCGAGGGACGTGTTGAGGAAGTAGTTATGGGCCTTTACGTCGAACGTGAGGTTAAGCTGATCGTAGTTATCCTCCACGTAGTCCGCCTGGGGGAACGCCTCGACGAAGCTGTTGGCCCCGACACCGAGTATCAGGTGATACTTCAGGAGGGGAATGACCCTGTTCCAGATGGCTCCTCTGGTGGTGAAGAATCCCTCAGGGAAGAGGTCGAGCTTCTCAAATGCCGTATCCTCGTTTATCTTAACGAGCTTATTCGCGAAGTTCAGATAGTAGTAGGTACCATCCTCGCCGTATACCACGTTCCAGCTCCTGTCCTCTATGGTGAAGGTGCACACGATGCCGTACTCTTCCGTGGAGCTGACCACGACGGTGCCATAGCAGAACCTGCTGTCGTTTATAACCACCTCGCCGTCGCTGCCGGCGGTGTGGCTTACGGGGTTTCCGTCTTCATCGGTGAGATAGACGAGCGCCGTTCCGTTTTCCACGCCGTAGCTGTAGTGCAGCTCGCTTCCGTCCTTCATATAGAATATGAACTCGTCGTCCCCGGTGTAGAGGCGCTCGATCGAAGCATTCTCCGAGTTAAGGGGATATACGAACGTATTGTAAAGCTTTGTCTTAAGAGTGTCGCTGTTCGCAATCACCACGACGCCCGCGATAAAGCACACGATTCCGGCCGCCAGAACCCCGATGAAAACCTTGGGCTTACGGCTTATGAGGATGAGGAATACGACTCCCGCGCACATAACGAAGGCGAGCTTTATCGAGGCAGTCTTAATGCCGATGGCGATAATCACCTGGGCAACCAGGAACACACCGGCTATCACCCTCTGGTAGGTCTTCTTAAAGAAGTACATCATGGCGATGGTGAGAGGCGTTATGAGCGCCAGATAGCCCGACACATTGTCGGCGTGTGAGAGCGTCAGGTTCATGAACTGGGGATTGTTGCTAACAGCGTCCGCCAGCTCCTGATGGAAGATTCCCACGAGGAAGCGTATGCCCAGCTTACACTGGAAGAAGTCGAGCCCGAACGCCTGGAACACTCCGATTACCATCATTATGCCTATGAGCACTCCCGCCACCTTAGCGAGCCACTCGATCTGCTCCTCCGTCTTTATGGTGACGAATGCGTAGTAGCAGATTATCAGGTATCCGACGACCACGAACACGGGCGTGAACATGTCGTAGGAGCCCACGAAGGCCCTGTACATATGCCCGCCGAAAAGGCCCGAGAGAATCACCAGCACGCCTGCGCCCGCCAGGAGGAAGAAAGTCTTGTTGCGGTCGAGCTTCTCCCTGATAACGAACCTGCGGTAGAGAAGAGTGCACAAAATAAGCGCCGTAGTAATATAGACGCCCATCATCTTCGCATGCAGGTAATAATCGTATTCGTTGTCGGCAGTATCCGGAAACCACTCGTATCCTGTAAGTCCGGTAGTGTATATGTGTGCCCCAAGCAATAGGGGAATAACTCCGAAGATCAGAACCTGTGCGAGCAGATACCATTTACTGGCTGAAGGAGATGCCATGCGGGCATTCCCTTTCGCAGGTGCGGAATATCCTCCCGAACCCACAGATTTTTTCCGTTTTTTCTTATTCTTACTCATAGAGGAAATTTTATCACAAATACAAAAAAAGTGCCACCGTAAAGATAGCACTTAAATGAGCTGCCCCACAAGGATTCGAACCTTGGAATGACGGAGTCAGAGTCCGTTGCCTTACCGCTTGGCGATGGGGCAATATGTTGTCAACGAACGCTATTATACAATATACTTTTTAAAACTGCAACAGTTTTTTTATCATAATTGGTTCCGTCGTCGAAACTTCTGCCGTTCCATTGGATAAATCGATGATTTTCTCCATGACGGGGACCACGTTTTCCTCGGGAACTCCAATGTCCACGGTGACTTGAGCGCCGTAGTCTATATGCGTTATGTCAACCTGCTGCTCCTCGAAATAATTCTTTATCTTGCCAAAAGCCGTGTAGTCCGTGACCACGTGCATACCCATCCCGGGTATCACGTCCACCACGCCGGCCTCCCTAATCCCGGCCTGGGCGGCCTGGGTATACGCCCTGACCAGCCCGCCCGTCCCCAGGAGGATGCCGCCGAAGTAGCGCGTGACCACGATGGCCACGTTCCTGAGGTCCCCGGATGTTATCACCTCCAGGACGGGGCGCCCCGCTGTGCCCGAGGGCTCGCCGTCGTCGCTGCAGCGGGTGACGGGGGAGGACTCCCCCACCGTGAACGCGCTGACGTTATGCCTGGCGTCCCAGTATTCCTTCTTTTTAGAGGCGATGAACTCCTCCGCCTCCTCGACGCTCTCCACGGGCATAACGTGCGCGATGAACTTAGACTTGCGCTCCGTTATCTGCGCCTGAGCCGCCTTTTCTATGATTCTGAAATTATCCATTAACTTTATTCTTCCTCTGTTTCGCCGGTGTCCTCTTCCGCCTCGCTGTCGTCATCGTCATCGTCGTCGCTCTTGGACGTGGCGTTGCCGGACGATGAGGAGTGGGACGTGCACTTCTTCGTGGGTATGAGAGCCGACGAGTTGGCCGAGCCCTTCTTCAGGAAGGCCTTGGAGACGATCTTCGGGCAGTTGGACGTCGCCAGAAGCCCCGACTTGGCGCAGACCTCGACGAGCTTATGCAGATTGCAGGTGTCCTCGGGCACGTTGTCGCTGGAGAAGTACTCGGTGTGAAGCCTGCTGCCCCTAATCTCGTTCGAGCACACGCCCTCTGCGGGGAGCAATCCGGAATCCAGGCACACCGTCTTCTCCACAATGCCGTCCGGCTGCTCGAACTCCTCGTACTCGCAGTCCTCGTGAATCCTCTCCATAACGGACTTCCAGAGGAGCTTGGTGAACGTGGTCGACGACATCGACTCGTTAGTGTCGTATCCGCCCCAGACGCCGCAGGTGTAGCTGGTGGTGTAGCCCACGAACCAGGAGTCCACGTTGTTCGAGGTGGTTCCGGTCTTGCCGGCGATGGCGGTGGTGCCGAAATTGACGGCCGTTCCTGTACCCTCGGTAACCACGTCCTCCATGGCGTCGGTGAGGAGCCATGCGTTCTGCTCGCTGATGACCTGTCTGGCCTCGGGGTCCCTGTCGAGGAGCACGTTGCCGTCATGGTCTAGTATCTTCGTGTAGAATATGGGCTCGTTGTACTTTCCGCCGTCGGCGATGGTCGCAAACGCGGCGGTGAGCTCGAGGTTGGTGACACCGTTGGTGATGCCGCCGAGCGCCAGCGCCTGCACCTTGTCACTGTCCGTCAATGTGGTGATGCCAAACTTCTCGAGATACTCGTATCCCACCTCCGGCGTGATGTCGGTCAGAGTTTTAACCGTGACTATATTTATCGACTTGGTGATGGCCTGCCTGAGGGTAGTCCATCCGGTGTAGGAATTGTCATAGTTATGGACGGTGGTTCCGTCTGAGTACTCGTAGGGCGCGTTGTCCTGCGTGGATGCGAGGGTAAACTCGCCGGTATCCAGCGCGGGCGCGAACGTGGACAGGATCTTAAACGTCGATCCCGGCTGACGCGTGGTGTCGGTCGCCCTGTTGAGCGTGAGCGACGCCTTCTTCTTGCCGCGTCCACCCACTATAGCCTTGACCTCGCCCGTGCTCTGGTCCATTACGACGATGGATGCCTGCGGCTGTAGCGTGAAGTTGATTATCTCGCCCTCGTCGGGGATGGAGTCTCCGGACTCCATGAGGTCCTTCTCGTACGCGCGGATGGCCTTCTTGGCCTCCTTCTTCGTATCGTAGACCAGATAGCTGGCCGATGACGACGCGGACTCGTTGGCCTTCGCCCACGAGAGCATGCTCTGCTCGTCGTAGTAGCTGTAGGTGCCGTCTGCGTGCGCGATGGTGAGGTTAAGCGTGAAGGAATACTGCTTCACGGGATAGTTGTCGTTGTCCTTATACTCCTCGTCGCAGATCTCCTGAATGGAGGCATCCTGCGTCGTATATATCGAGAGTCCGCCCGAGTAAACCAGCTTATAGGCCTGCTGCTGCGAGTAGCCCTTAAGCTCCTGAAGATCCTCTATTACCTGGTCGATGAGCGCGTCGGTGAAGTAGGAGTACACCGAGGTCTCGGTCGAGGAATCCACGGACTGAATGCGGGAGTAGACGTCATCAGCGAGGGCCGTATTGTACTCGCTCTCGGTGATGTATCCCTGCTCGAGCATGTACTGCAGGACCGTAGACCTGCGGGTGGCGTTCTCATCGGGATTGGTGATGGGGTTATATTTGGTAGGGTTCTGGGTAATGCCGGCAATAACGGCAGCCTCCGACAGCGTCAGCTCGGATACCTCCTTGTCGAAGTATCTCTCGGACGCAGCCTCCACACCCAGGCAGTTCTGGCCCAGATTTATGGTGTTCAGGTAATTCTCGAGGATGGTGTCCTTATCGGTAATCTTCTCGAGCTCAATGGCCAGGTACTGCTCCTGTATCTTTCTCTTAAGCTTCTCTCCGAACGACGACTCCGACGTCCAGTCGGTGAACACGTTGTTCTTAAGGAGCTGCTGCGTGATGGTGCTGGCACCCTGCGAGAAGTGGAATCCGCTGAAAATGCCCTTCACGGCCGCGCGGATGATTCCCGACACGTCCACGCCGTTGTGCTCGTAGAAGCGCTCGTCCTCGATCGCGACGAAGGCATGCTGCACGTCCTCCGGAATCTCCGACAATGTGACATAGACCCTGTTCGAGCCCGAGCCCACCAGCTCCTCGGTGAGATTCCCCGAGCTGTCGTAGATGTTGGTGATAAAGCCCGTGGGCGAAATGTCGACGCTATCCACTGAGGGAACGTCGACGAGAGCGCCCCTTACGGCGCCTGCCACGCAGCATACGCCGAATATTCCCAGGCACACGAACACCAGAAGGATTCTTCCTATCACCTTCCAGGCCTTGCTCTTTTTCTTCTTTTTCTTTTTGGTATTCCCGCGATCGGCGGAATTATTTCTTTCATAGTCTGTCATGTTAAGGTCTTCCCCCTTTTAGTCATACACAGTTAGTATATCAAATACGCCAGTAAAAAAAAAGTCGCCGCCGCCCCGGGACGTGTTATCATAACAGGGACGGGCGATCGCCCGCCGTTTCAACGGCACCCGGGCACAGAAATCCGCGGCGCCCTGCAGAATGGACATACCGTTCCTGCCCTACACCAGACAAACGGAGAGAATACATGACTGATCAGCACAAGCAAATCGACAAACTGATAAAGGAGCTCAATGAGGCCCGCACCGCGTACTACAACGGCGCAGACCCGGGCATGAGCGACAAGCAATACGACGAAAAGCTCTCGCTACTCGAGAGCCTTGAAAACGCCGAGGGATACCACCCCTCCGAAAGCCCGGTTAACGCCGTCGGCGCAGCGCCCACCGGCAGGCTGTCCAAGGTGACGCACGAATTCCCGGCCCTCTCGCTGGCGAAGACCAAGAGTCCCGAAGAAATTTCTGCCGAATTCCCGGGCGAGACGGTGATAATGTGGAAGCTCGACGGCTCCACCTGCCAGGTCACTTACGAGGGCGGCCTGCTCGCTCTCGCCGCCACCAGGGGAGACGGAGAAGTCGGCCAGGACATAACCGTAAACGCCCCCTACCTGCACGGACTGCCGCAGGAAATCCCCTACACCGGCAAGCTCGTCGTCAGGGGCGAGACACTCATGAGCTACGAGGAATTCGACAGACTTAACGAGAGCCTCCCCGAGGAGGAGCGCTTCGCCAACCCCAGAAACCTCGCCAACGCCACGGTAACAGCGCTCGATAACCACATTCTCAGCGAGAGGAAGGTGGACTTTTGCGCGTTCTCGCTGGTCTACGCGGACGACCTGCCCGACACTTTCACGGAAAGGTTCGAGCTCCTCGAGAGGTGCGGCATCGCCACCGTGCCCTACGAGAAGGTGGCGAAAGGCGGACTTATATCCAAAATCGAAGAGTGGGGAGAGCGGGTTTCTTCCTATACATATCCCGTGGACGGGCTGGTCATCGCCGACCAGGACGCGGCATACTCAGACACCCTGCCCGGCACGGGCCACCACCCGAACGTAAGGCGCGGCTACGCCTTCAAGTGGGCGGACGAGACTGCGCAGACCACCCTCAGGGAAATCGAGTGGTCACCCTCAAGGACCGGCCTCCTCAACCCCGTGGCCATCTTCGACTCCGTAGAGCTCGAGGGCACCACTGTATCGAGGGCCACCCTCCACAACCTGTCCTTCATTATTAAGAAGAACCTCGTCACGGGGGACGACATCACCGTGTACAAGGCGAATAAAATAATACCCGCCGTCGACGAAAACCTGACGGAGCACGACCCGATTGACGAGAGCGCCTTCGAGGGGATAGACTGCCCCGCCTGTTCGAAGCCCTCCTCAGTCCACCGCGATCCGGAGTCAGACACGCTGGTCTTACGGTGCGAGAACCCCGACTGCCCCGCCAAGCACATCGGGCGCTTCGTGCACTTCGTATCGAGGGAGTGCATGAACATAGACGGCATATCAGAGAAGACGATCACGAAGCTGGTGGGCGCCGGCTTCCTCAGGAGCTTCGACGACTTCTATGGGCTCGAAAAGCACAGCGAGGAGATGGCCTCGTGGGACGGTTTCGGCCCCAAGGCTGTTTCGAACCTCCTCTCCGCCCTGGAGGCATCCCGCCACGAGGTTTCGTTTGCAAGACTGATAAACGCATACGGCATATCCAACGTCGGAAAGGTGCAGTCGGCCCTCCTGGCCGCGCACTTCGGCGACAATATCGATAACCTTCTGGATATTAAGCCTCCCTTTGATTTTACCGAAATCGATGGATTTGGCGAGGTCATAAGCGCGTCTCTCAACGAGTGGCTCGACAGATACTCGCCCTCGGGCAGCCACACCGACAGCGAGCTCACGGACCTCCTCTCCTACCTCGAGATGAGAGAGCCCCAGGTGCAGAATACGGGCGATAAACCCCTGGACGGGCTGACCTTCGTGGTCACGGGATCCGTGGAACACTTCGCCAACCGCGACGAGGTCCACGCCTTCATAGAGGAGCATGGCGGACACGCCACCGGAAGCGTTTCAAAGAAAACGTCCTACCTGGTAAATAACGACTTAACAAGTACGAGCGGTAAAAATAAAAAGGCGAAGGAGCTGGGTATTCCAATTATATCTGAGGCTCAGCTTCTCGAAATGGTATAAGGCCGGAGCGCCGACACAACATCTGGGTATTTTCGTCGTTTTCTACTTGACATAATATCCCGCAGCACATTATAATGATTCTGTGTTATGGTAACCAATAATATGCCAGTGAGGAGTAGAAAAGTATGAAGTGTCCATTTTGCAGCGGGGAAGACACCAGGGTAATTGACTCCAGACCCGCGGACGAAAATAACTCCATCAGGAGGAGAAGAGTCTGCGATACCTGTGGTAAGAGATTTACCACCTACGAAAAGATAGAAACCATACCGCTTATCGTAATAAAGAAAGATGATAACCGCGAGCAATTCGACAGATCCAAGATTGAGGCCGGCGTCCTCAGGGCCTGCCACAAGCGTCCGGTTCCCGCCGATGCCATCTCCAACCTCGTAAACGAGGTCGAGAACGAGCTTCTGGCCATGGAGGGAAAGGAAATCCCCTCCACCGTTATCGGCGAGCTGGTGATGAGCAAGCTCAGCACACTCGACCAGGTGGCTTACGTACGATTTGCCTCCGTCTACAGGGAGTTCAAGGACGTAAACACCTTCATGGAAGAGTTAAAGAAGATTCTTAAATAGCCGTTTAATCCGGTTTCCATGTAATCATTTAAAAACCACCGCTTCTTTCTCCTAATATAAATGAAGCAAAAGACGATGGGCGCTATGCCCATCGCCTTTTTTTTAGCACAATCCCGCCCCTGCGGGATTTTTGTTTTTACACACTTTTTACCTTCGAAGGATTTTGATTTTTACTTTGCATGCATAGAATGACTTTGACAACGCGAGGTCAAAGAAAAAATCAAGTATGAATCACAGGAGGTTCGAAATGAAGAAAAAACTATTACAGACACTGGCATTGGGAACGGCGGCAATTATGATTGTCGGAGGCGTCATAGGCTGCGGCTCATCAAATGATACATCGACAGAAGATACCTCTCAGGAGACCACAGCTGAGAGCGCGGAATCCGCAGAAGCCGGCTCAGGCGATTCGGCACAGAACACCACAGATTTAAGCGGAAGCCTCTCCCTGGCAGGAAGCACTTCCATGGAAAAGCTTTGCGAGGCACTCAGCGAGGGCTTCATGCAGAAGTATCCCGGAGTGACGGTCACCGTTGAGTACACCGGCTCCAGTGCAGGTATCGAGTCCCTCATTCAGGGCAGCGTGGATATCGGCGATGCGTCCAGAAGCTTAGAGGACGGCGAGACCGAGAGCGGCGCAGTGGAAAATGTGGTCGCCATCGATGGTATCGCAGTAATTACCGATCCCGCCAACCCCGTATCCGACCTTACCACCGAACAGCTCGTATCCATATACAAGGGCGAGATTACCAACTGGAGTGAGCTGGGCGGCGACGACGAGGCCATCGTGGTAATCGGACGCGAGGCCGGTTCAGGTACCCGAGGCGCATTCGAGGAGCTTCTCGAGATTGAGGACGCTTGCAACTACGCGCAGGAGCTCGACTCCACCGGCGCTGTTCTCGCAAAGGTTGCCTCCACCCCCGGTTCCATCGGATACGTATCACTCGACGCAGTCGACGACTCAGTACTCAGCATGACTCTGGATAGCGTGGCAGCCACCGAGGAGAACATCACCGCAGGCGACTACGCACTCTCCCGCCCCTTCGTAATGGCTACAATGGGCGAAATCACCGAGCAGAACGAGCTGGTACAGGCATGGTTTGACTACATCTCATCCGAGGAAGGCAGCTCAGTGGTAACGGGCGTAGGCCTCATTCTCCCCGAGTAAGGAAGGACAGCCATGAAAAGTAAAGCAAAGACAGGTATCGTCGAAAGAATCGCAGGATGTATATTCACGGTCTGCGCAGTCATTGCCATCTTTGCAGTGTGTTCCATAACCATCTACATGGTAATCAAGGGCACTCCGGCATTTAACAGTGTCGGAGTGTTCGAGTTGTTATTTGAAACAACCTGGCAGCCCACTGCTGACGCCCCGTCCTACGGTATACTTTACATAATACTTTCTTCCATCGTCGGAACCGTAGCGAGCGTTCTGATAGGAGTACCCATAGGACTTCTGACGGCCGTCTTTTTAACCGAGATTTCTCATAAGCGCGCGGCCGCTATCGTATCTCCCGCTGTGGAGCTTTTAGCGGCCATACCCTCCGTAATCTACGGCCTTTTGGGACTTATGATCCTAAACCCGGCCATGTACCAGCTGGAGAAATTGATCTTCAAGGGTTCGGAAACGCACCAGTTTACCGGTGGTTCGAACATGCTCTCAGCTATACTCGTCCTGGCAATAATGATTCTTCCGACAGTCGTAAACGTCAGCGCATCGTCCATCCGGGCGGTATCGAACGACCTTCGGGCCGCGTCACTGGCACTGGGCGCGAGCAAGATACAAACCATCTTTAAAGTGACCATCCCCGCTGCAAAATCCGGCATACTGACCGGAGTCGTCCTCGGAATCGGAAGGGCCCTGGGCGAGGCAATGGCCATAAACATGGTGGCCGGCGGCTCTGTAAACATCCCGCTCCCCTTTAACTCTGTACGTTTTTTAACCACACAGCTGGTCAGCGAGATGGGATATGCGGAGGGCGTACACCGCCAGGTCCTCTTCTCAGTAGGGCTCGTTCTCTACATTTTTATCATGGTGGTAAACCTGGTACTGCTTAAGCTCAGAAAGGAGGCGGTAAGCAATGACTAGACCAAACGCCCCGTCCCTCACCACGAGGAGACGACGCCCCACCGATGCGGCGCTGTACGCGCTAATCTACCTATGCGCCGCCTTCTCGGTAGCAATTCTGGCAATCATACTGGTTTACGTAATCGTGAAGGGCATCCACGTCGTAACACCTTCGTTTTTAACGTCGGTTACCTCGGTGCTAAACGGAACGGTCGGAATTGCCGGCAACATCGTTAACACGGTGATGATAATCCTATTGACAATGCTAATTGCAACCCCCATCGGAGTGGGTGCAGCCATATACCTGAACGAATACGCCAAGCCGGGAAGACTGGTAACTGTCATCGAATTTACCACGGAAACTCTTTCCGGAATCCCCTCCATCATATTCGGTCTTTTCGGAATGATGTTCTTCGGGCAGACACTCGGAATGGGATACAGCCTTTTGACGGGAGCCCTCACCCTGATACTTATGGTCCTCCCCCTTATAACCAGGAACACCCAGGAGGCCCTTAAGACCGTGCCCGACAGCTACAGGCAGGGAGCCATCGGCCTCGGGGCCGGTAAATGGCACACCATCCGTACCATATTGCTGCCCTCCTCGATGCCGGGGATAATCACGGGAGTAATACTGGCAATCGGTCGGATTGTCGGCGAATCAGCCGCACTGCTTTTCACTGCAGGAAGCGCGAAGATATTGCCGGCCTCCCTGTCGGGGCTTTTCCCGAAAATCTTTCAATCGGGCGGAACCCTGACGGTTCAGCTCTACCTCTCAGCCACGAGCGAGGGGGATTTCGATACGGCGTTTGGAATCGCCGTGGTACTGTTGGCGCTGGTGCTTGCCATAAATTTCGGAACGAAAAAACTGGCGGCCCGAATGGATGTAACGAGGAAAAAATAGATGGAAAATAATTTAAAAATCAGGGTGCGCGATCTGCACCTTCACTACGGAGAAAACCACGCCCTGAAGGGTGTGACAATGGATATAAAGCCCAATGCGGTAACGGCATTCATCGGCCCCTCGGGCTGCGGCAAGTCCACCTTTCTTAAAACGCTCAACCGAATGAACGACCTGGTGGAAAACGTCCGCATCGAGGGAACGATCGAACTGGACGGAGAGAACATCTACGGTGCCGGAGTGGATACCACCGTGCTGAGAAAGCGGATCGGGATGGTCTTCCAGCAGCCCAATCCGTTCCCGATGAGCA
>JAILAS010000204.1 GCA_024681495.1 Eubacterium sp.
GCCCTCGTAGTGGCCGCACAGGAGGATCAGGTCATCGTCCTGTGCGAAAGACACCGCGTCGGCCTGCTTGAAAACCGACGCCGCCGGAGTGAGATAGACAGTCCTGGGCTTATAGCCGATCTTCTTTACCGTGGCCTCCCACGCGTCGTAGACGGGCTGCGCCTGCATGAGCATGCCCGCGCCGCCGCCGTACGGGTAGTCGTCCACCTTCTTGTGCTTCTCGGCCGAATAGTCCCTGATGTTTATGGCCTCTACGCTGATTATCCCCTTCTCGGCGGCCCTGCCGATAATGCTGGTGGCCGCCACCGTCTCGATGAGCTCGGGGAAAAGGGTCAATACGTGAAATCTCATTCCCTAAGTCCTTTCATTAGCTTCACTTCCACTCTGCCGCCGTCCACGTCCACGTTGAGTACACACTGCCTTATGGCGGGGATGAGGATCTCCTTCCCGTCTGGAGGAGTCACCACGTAGACGTCGTTGGCGCCCGTGGTGATTACGTCGGTAATCTCCCCGAGGTCTTCGCCCTCGTCGGTAAAGCACTCGCAGCCAATGAGGTCTGCAATAAAGTATTCATTATCCTCGAGCTCGACCCTGTTGTCCTTCGTGACAAAGAGGCCGCAGCGGAGGTATTTTTCCACGTCGTTTATATTGTCGTACCCCTTGAACTTCAGAATGACGAGGTTCTTCTGGGGGCGGGCGGACGCTACCTCCAGCGAAATCCGCTCGTTTTTATATATGAGGATGAGGTCCTTCATTCCGTCGAACCTGCTGACGTCGTCGGTCAGCGGAAAGACCTTCACCTCCCCACGCAGTCCGTGGGTCTTAATTATAGCTCCCACCTGATACAGATCGTCGGGGACTTTAATCTCTTTCATAATATTATGTCAACCTTTCACAGAAGGAAACCACGTGCAACTAACAAAAAGGCCGCGTCCGCAGGGACGCAGCCAATTCATCGGATAGTCAAGACTCTAGTTTGTCATAACCCACACCTACGCTAACGCTTAGAGGTGGGGGATCACTCCGACTGAGTTAAACGATGTCAACAATTACCCTGACATCTTCTTTTACTGCGGCCGCCTTCACAACCGAGCGGATAGCCTTGGCAATCCTGCCCTGCTTGCCGATGACCTTGCCCATGTCTCCCTGAGCCACGTGCAGTTCAATGTAAAGGGTCTTGTCCTTCCGGGTCTCGGTGACAACCACCTCATCGGGATTGTCTACCAGGGCCCTGGCGATGGTCTCTACCAATTCCTTCATACGCGTCACCTCTTACTCGACGCCGGCAAGCTTGAGAAGCTTCTCAACGGTAGCCGTAGGCTGTGCGCCGTTCTCGAGCCACTTCTTGGCAGCCTCGGTATCAACATTGTATACGCTGGGTTCCTTGGTGGGATCGTAGGTACCGATCTCCTCGATGAAACGTCCGTCTCTGGGGGATCTGGCATCAGCTACGATTATACGATAGAAGGGAGCCTTCTTCTTACCCATTCTCTTAAGTCTGATCTTTACCATTACTTTCACCTCTTTTCAATCAAATTAATAATATATGCAATCACCGGTTAGCCGGATAATCACCGAAACTTAGAAGGGAAACATTCCCTTTTTGCGTCCCATGCCTCCGAAGAGGTTTCCCAGGCCGCCCTTCTTACCTCCGCCGCCGAACTGCTTCATCATCTTACGCATCTGTTCGAACTGCTTGAGGAGGCGGTTCACCTCGGCCACCTCCACCCCGGCGCCTGCGGCAATGCGCTTCTTACGGCTGGGATTGATGATGTCGGGGTTCGACCTCTCCTTGGGAGTCATCGAGTAGATGATCCCCTCAAGGCGCGCCATTTTCTTATCGTCCATGGCGGACTCTATCTGAGACATCTGAGAGGAATTCACGCCGGGCATCATGCCCAGAATGCTGGTGAGCCCTCCCATCTTTTTCATCTGATTAAGCGACTCGAGGAAGTCGTCGAATCCGAAGGAAGCCTTCTTCATCTTCTGCTCGAGCTCTGCGGCCTTCTCCTCGTCAATGGCCTCGGATGCCTTCTCAATGAGGGTCATCACGTCGCCCATGCCCAGGATCCTGCCGGCGCATCTGTCGGGGTAGAACACCTCCAGATCGGAGAGCTTCTCTCCCATGCCCGCATAGAATATGGGCTTGCCGGTAACGGCCTTTACGGAAAGCGCCGCACCGCCTCGTGCATCGCCGTCCATCTTGGTGAGGATCACGCCGTCGATACCGACCTTCTCATCGAATGTCGATGCGACGTTTACAGCCTCCTGACCGGTCATGGCGTCCACCACCAGAATGCTCTGGTCAATCTCCACCGCTTCCTTTATGGCAACGAGCTCGTCCATCATGTCGTCGTCCACCTGAAGGCGTCCCGCGGTATCGAGGACAACCAGATTGAACCCGGACTTCTTCGCATGCTCTACCGACGCTTTGGCTATGTCCACGGGGCTCTTCGAAGTTCCCATGGTGAATACATCAGCGCCGACCTTTTCAGCATTTACCTTAAGCTGCTCTACGGCCGCCGGCCTGTAAACGTCACAGGCTACAAGCAGGGGGCGAAGTCCCCTCTTCTTCAGCTGGCCAGCCAGCTTAGCCGCCGTGGTGGTCTTACCTGCACCCTGGAGACCCATCATCATGAGGACCGTGGTCTGCGACGCGGAGCGGAGCTTCAGTTCCACGGGCTCGGAGCCCATGAGCTTCACCATCTCCTCGTTAACGATCTTAATGACCATCTGTCCGGGGTTAAGTCCCTTCATGACATCCTGGCCAATCGCGCGCGCCTCTACGTCCTTGACGAATCTCTTTACGACCTTGAAGTTAACGTCTGCCTCAAGGAGAGCCATCCGCACCTCTTTAAGTGCCGTCTTAACGTCCTCCTCGGTGAGCATGCCCTTTCCCCGAAGAGACTTGAATACGCTTTGAAGTTTTTCCGTAAGAGAATCAAAAGCCATCTATATCTCCTCTTCCATGGAATCCAGGATCTCTCTTATGCGGATTCCAACGCGGCCGCTCTCCCCATCGGAGGGAAGGCTGTCAGCAAGCTGCCTCAGCTCGTCGATCTGGCCCTGCATCTTCAGGAACCTGCCGAGCAGTCCCAGCTTACTCTCGTAATCGGAAAGGATCTTATCGCACCTCTTTATCAGGTCGTGCGCCCCCTGCCGTGTGATGCCATGCTTATCGGCTATCTCCGAAAGCGACATATCGCTCTCGACCAGGTCGAGGTACACGCTCTGCTGATGGTTGGTGAGGAGCTCTCCGTATATATCGAAAAGCATGCCTCTTTCGACGATTCTTTCCATAACGAATGCTATTTTAACCCCTGCCGGGCGGGGTGTCAAGTGTTTTTTCTTTACACCCCCGGAATCGTCTTGCCGGGGGGCGGGGATGTCCTGACGGCGGACCGGATTGTCCCCCGATACGTCTTATGTAATCATCGAAAATGTTTACTTTACTATGGAAGTAATTTACTGTAAAATTAACAACAGTGCACAATAGACGGCATTTGGTCTAACTACACGATAAGGAGAAAACAATGAACGAATTCTACAACGAATATCAGCAGAAGCTCACCACGGCGGACGAGGCTGTAAAATGCGTCAAGTCCGGCGACTGGGTTGACTACGCATGGAACCTGGCTGTGCCCATCGAGCTCGACATCGCCCTGGCTAAGAGGGCTCCCGAGCTCACCGACGTAAAGATCAAGGGCGGCCTGTGCATGCATCCCCTCGCGGTATGTGACCTCGAGGACGCTGCGGCACACTTCACCTACAACAGCGCTCACTGCAGCGGCGTGGAGCGCAAGCACCTGGCTCCCAAGGGAAATGTTTACTACACTCCCATCCGCTACTCGGAGCTCCCCTACTACTACGACAACATGGCCGAAAACGACGTCATGATGATCCGTACATGTCCCATGGACGACCACGGATTCTTCAACTTCGGCCCCAACACCTCTCACCTGGCAGCGGCAGCCGCTCACTCGAAGAAGATCATCATCGAGGTGAACGAGAACATGCCCCGTTGCCTGGGCGGATTCGACCAGGAGATTCACATCTCTCAGGTAGACGCCATCGTAGAGAGCGCCAACCAGCCCATGGAGACCGTTGGCGACGCAGATCCTTCGGATCAGGACATTAAGATCGCCAAGTTCATCTTCGAGGAACTCTCCGACGGATGCTGCCTGCAGCTCGGAATCGGAAAGACACCGAACGCCGTTGGATCCATGATCGCGGAGTCCGACCTCAAGGACCTCGGAGTTCAGACCGAGATGTACGTAAACGCGTTCATGAAGCTCGCGAAGGCCGGTAAGATAACCGGAAAGAACAAGCCATTCGACGTGGGCCGCCAGTCCTACGCTTTTGCGGCCGGTTCGCAGGAGATGTACGACTACCTGGACAATAACCCCGAGTGCATGGCCGCTCCCGTGTCCTACACTAACGACATCGCTCACCTGCAGCAGATTCCCAAGTTCATGTCCATCAACTCCGGAATCAACGTGGATCTCTTCGGCCAGGTGGCCTCCGAGACCGCAGGCCTTCGCCACATTTCCGGCGCGGGCGGACAGCAGGACTTCGTAATGGGCGCATACCTCTCACCCGGCGGAAAGAGCTTCCTTTGCATCCCCGCAGTCAGGGTAGGCAAGGACGGGACGAAGACATCGAACATCGTTCCCACCCTTCCCACAGGCGCCATCGCCACCTGCACGCGTACGAACACCCACTTCGTGGTTACCGAGTTCGGAAAGGTTAACCTCAAGGGTCTTAGCACCTGGGAGCGTGCGGAGAAGCTCATCGAAATCGCCGATCCCTCCTTCTACGACGAGCTCGTAGCACAGGCAGAGCAGATGGGCATCTGGAGAAAGTGCAATAAATAATCGAAACGCAAAAAAGACCGTCGCCCTCAAAACGAGGTGACGGTCTTTCTTTTTAGCTTGTAACTCTGACGATTATCTTCGATCGACAGTGATTGCTTTCTTCTCCACGTCGCTCTTACCAAATGCGTTTACAGCATATACCTCAACCATAAGCTTTTTACCCGCAGGCGCGCCTAAATCCACATGCGTATCCTCAACTTTTCTGGTCATCCACGCACCGTTTCCGAAGCAGTATTTTATGATATATTCAACTGCACGATCCGAACCGGCGAATGAAACGCGCACTTTAGCGCCGGCCATGTTTTTGAGATTTACTTTTCCAACACAGGGAAACAGTTCCCTTGCATATGAAGGATGGCTCAAAACGCGCTTAACAGTAGTCTGTACCTTTACCGTATCCTCGGTAACATCATCGTCCTCACCCGCTACGTCAGCTTTATAAAGAATGATCTTGTCGTTCTTTATCTGTAAGATTGATGAGGTGGCATCCGTCTTAATATATCCGGCTGTACAATATGTAAAATTAATCTCTTTTTCGTCCGACCCGAATACATTGATTGTGTCACCTACGTTGTATAGATACTCTGTTGTATCGATTGTGTGATTATGTCCATGGAAGAAGAACACGTTTCTAACGACCGGATCGTCTACAGTACGACCGCCGGAAGCAGCCCATACCAGGGAATCATACATATCGTTCGCAGCTGTTTCCGTGATTGATCTGGACGTATCAAAGGGAACATGTGAGATAAACACGATTGGCATTCTCGGGTCAAGCCTGCCAACGAAGTCCTTAAACTCCTCAAGTGCCTCCTCAAGCTGCTCCGGGCTTCCCTCTTCGCCGGTATCTCTGTCAACCTCGGGAATGTAATCCTGGGGAAGATAGAACACTGCGTAGTTTCCAACGATCTCGCCGTAAGCCTCCGTAACGAGAACACCGGCATCATCGACAGCGCCGAGATCATGTGCGGCCTCCAGGATTTTTACCTTTGTACGCGGAAATACGCATGTAATATCATCAACCACATCACTCGTCAGAAACTCAGGTGCGTCTCCGCCGCGCTCGCCGACCATATCTCCTCCGGCACACACACCGCACGGGAAAAGATGCTCAGATCCGATAAGGCTCATATTGGCTGTCAAAAGATCGGGATTCGCATGCCTGTCTGTGAAAACAGCATATACATTCTTATCGACCTGATTGTAAGAGATTATCGTCTCTTCCTCTGTGGTTTCCACATCCGTGCTTTCCACATCCGTGGTTTCCGCATCTGTTGTCCCCGTTTCAGATGTGGTTTCAGCAAAGATAACCTGCGCCTGCATGAGGATTGCAAGTGCTGCGCACAATGCAAAAGTCACCGCATTCCTGCCTACAAGCTTACCAATTTTTTTCACATTCTTCATTTTATACCCTCCTTTGTGAAATGCTGTTACAACAAAAATTCTAATTCACAAAGACGGTGTATAACAACGCAAAAAACGGAAACCCTGTCCTACATTTTCTCGAACGCAAAATCACCTCAGCGCATTATTCTCATATCCGTTTTATAGGTATGACTCTATTCTTTTAGATATGTCCATGGATTTTTTTATTACCATCGCCTCGAAGATTTCGGCCTCGTTTGATAGTTTGGCCTCCTTTAGCCGAAACAGAAACTCCCTTTGAGACCACAGCTTCAAATCCCGAATGTGAACCACCTTTAAGGACCCGCTTTCGAGGCCGTTCAACGCACAAATCGCAGGAACAAATGTATAACCGACGCCTGCTTCCACAATAGAAAGCGCAGCGTGAATAGAGGGCATTTCGAATGACGGCTCGAACGCAATCCCCATCTGCTGAAAGTAATCCTGATAATAAAAGAAACTCAGCTTATTTTCACGGTAAAAGACAAACGGCATATCTTCCACCGCACACTCAAACTCTTCCAGTGAAACGGGCCGATCAAAAAGAAATTTATGATTTGCCCCCATTACACACACATTAGGATTTTCAAACAATCCCGTCGGAACCACATTTAACTGCCTGAAGAAAAAATGCGTCCCCACAAAAGCCAATGAAACACTCTGATTTTTGAGCAGTTCATCCGCCGTTGCTCCCTCTGTATAGTCAATGCATTTGACTCGAATGTTGCTGTGCTGTTTTGAAAAAACAGGAATCACGTATGGAACCAGAAAATGTTGTATCATTCGTTCGCTTGCACTGACACAAAGATTCCTAGGCTCTGCAGGTATCCTTTCCTGCATCTTTGCAGGCACATCCATAAGTTCCTCGATTGAAGGATAGATAATGCTGTAGAGCTTATCGCCTGTTTTCGTAAGTCTGATACCGCGATTTGTTCGAACGAGAATCTTATCGCCGACTTCATCCTCAAGCATTGCAATCGCCTTGGAAACCGTAGACGGCACAACCCCCAAAATATCTGCCGCCTTGGTAATACTCCCATAGTAAGCTACATGCCAAAATGTCTTGAACCAGTCAAAATTGTCAATCTCCTTCATAAGTCCCCCCAACTTACTCATATTCACTTTTAATTTTTCACATTTTCGTTATACATTCTATCACAAAACCCATATGAGGCATATACTTTGGCTCCAACTATTCTATTTATCCTGTTTCCGAATAAAAACAAAGGTCGTGTTGACCACGGCCTTCGTCATAAATCCCGGGCGCCTGCAAGGGCGCGCCTTTTTTAATTCTGATAGGTTTTCAATATGTTTTCCGCCACCTTTCTGCGGGTTATCCGCAGGTCCATGGCCTGTTTTTCGATGTATCTGTGAGCGTCCGGCTCCGACATGTTTAAATAAGTCATAATCGTCATCTTCGCCCTGTTTATGAGGCGAATATCGTCGATTTTCTTATGGAGCTGATCGTTCTCCGAGCTAATGTGGCTCATCCTTATGCGGACCGCATCCACCATCTTCAGCACGGTGAGAAACACCTGCCTGTTCATGGGACGTGATACTATAATGATACCGCGGCTCTCCATATCACGGGCGAATTCCTGCTCGTCCTCTTCCCTGACGAGCACGACGAACTGACATCCCGGCGAATCCGCCGCTCCGTCCATCGCGAGAGACCTGAGGTCCTCGTCTTCCGGCGCTATATCAACAATGCACACTCCCAGCTCCATCAAATCCAGGAAGTCCGACGCCTTAGCACTGTCGGTGGTCTTATGGACCTCTTTATACCCCTGACGGCCAAGCAGGACCGCCAGGGAACTTAGGGTCTTTTCTGATTTCGAAACTATGAGCGCGCTCTTCATCCTATAGCAATCCGTCTCCTACTGAACCACCGAATATAACAACTCACCGTATCCGGGGTAGGGCCAGTACCTGGAGGGCACGAGGGTCTCCAGCTCATCAACCACGCAGCGGAGCTCGTTCATGGCGGTGATCACGTTGTCACGATAATAGGTGGCAATCTCCATTGTATCTTCTATGTCCTGAGCACCCATGAGGGCACCTTCCAAGGTCTCGAGTCTCTTCATCATGATGTCGGCGTTCGCGGAAACGTTCTTAAGGAGAGAGTCCTCCATGCAGCCGTCCACGTCGAATCCGAGGGTCTTCTTCTTAGCGAGCACATCGGTGAGCTCGTTCATGAAGTCGATAACGGCCCCGATGATTCCCTTCTTAACCATGTCGACCATGGTGAGGGCCTCGATATTCAAGGTCTTCCAATACTTCTCGAGCTTTATGTCGTAACGGCTCTGAAGCTCGACCTCGTTATATACCTTATGGCGCTTGAAAAGCTCCACGTTCTTCTTATCAATGTATGCGGGAGCTGCGTCAACCAGTGTCTTCGCGTTGGTGAGTCCGCGCGACTCGGCCTCCTTAACCCAGCTGTCGTCGTATCCGTTGCCGTTGAAGATGATCCTGCCGTGATCGTCCAGGGTCTTCTTTATGAGCTGGGTGAGGGCTGCGTTAAGGTCGTCAGCGCCCTCGAGCTCATCGGCGAACCCGCACAGCACGTCCGCCACGGCAGTGTTAAGAACCGTGTTGGGACCTGCCACGGATGCCGCGGAACCGAGTGAACGCAGCTCGAACTTATTACCCGTGAAGGCGAACGGCGAAGTACGGTTCCTATCGGTGGTATCCTTCGGAAGGGGAGGAAGTACCGTTACGCCAAGGTTAATCTTCGTGCGCTTCTCGTCGGTGTAGTCCTCACCCTCGTGGATGGCCTTCAATATGGCCGTAAGCTCCTCTCCGAGGAAGATGGAAACAATGGCGGGGGGAGCCTCATTGGCGCCCAGCCTGTGGTCGTTTCCTGCACTGGCCACGGAGAGACGGATCATGTCCTGATACTCGTCCACGGCCTTAATGGTAGCCACCAGGAAAAGAAGGAACTGCGCGTTCTGGGAGGGGGTCTTGCCCGGCTCTAAGAGGTTGGTTCCCGTGTTGGTGGAAAGCGACCAGTTATTGTGCTTACCGGAGCCGTTTACGCCTGCGAAGGGCTTCTCGTGCAGGAGGCACTCGAGGCCGTGCTTCTGGGCGGTCTTTCTCATAAGCTCCATGGTGAGCTGATTGTGGTCGGTGGCGAGGTTCGTGGTCTCGAAGATGGGTGCCATCTCGTGCTGAGCGGGCGCCACCTCGTTGTGCTCCGTCTTGGAGAGCACGCCAAGCTTCCAGAGCTCGTTGTTAAGGTCGTACATGAACTCCTTTACCCTGGGCTTAATGGCTCCGAAGTAATGGTCGTCCATCTCCTGGCCCTTCGGGGACTTGGCTCCGAAGAGGGTGCGGCCGGTGTAGATGAGGTCGGGGCGCTTATTGAAGAGCTCCTTATCCACCAGGAAGTACTCCTGCTCGCAGCCCGCGGTGGTAGACACCTGGGTGACCCCCTCATCGTTGCCGAAGATCTTAAGGATCCTCATGGCCTGTGTATTAAGCGTCTGCATGGAACGAAGAAGGGGTGTCTTCTTGTCCAGCGCCTCACCGCTGTATGAGAAGAATGCGGTGGGGATGCAGAGCGTGTCATCCTTAATGAATGCGTAGGAGGTGGGATCCCAGGCGGTATAACCCCTGGCCTCGAAGGTGGCCCTTATGCCTCCCGAGGGGAAGGACGATGCGTCGGGCTCGCCCTTAACCAGCTCCTTGCCGGAGAAATGCATGATTATCCTGCCACCATCCTCGGGTTGAATAAAGCTGTCGTGCTTCTCGGCGGTGAATCCCGTCATAGGCTGGAACCAGTGAGTGAAGTGCGTCGCGCCCTTCTCAACGGCCCAATCCTTCATGGCGTGCGCCACGACATTGGCCAGTTCCACATCCAGCGCCTTTCCGATCTCGATGGTCTTCTTCAGCTCCTTGTAAGCGTCGGACGGAAGCCTGTCCTTCATAACAGTGTCGTTGAAAACGCTGCTGCCAAAGAGCTCAGGGATATTCGTCATTGATTTATTCCTCCTCTTCTGAATGAAAAAAGCGCTGTGAAAGCACCAGCTTCCACAGCGCCATTGCTGTTCTCGTACCTAGTTAGTTTAATGCATCGACCGGTTCTTGTCAATATATTAACATGGTGTTTACTAAAAAAGGGAGAGCCAAAAGGCTCTCCCCAAAGTTGCTAGTCAAGACTCGCTCGCGAGTCTTGCGCGCCGGATTCGGGTCTGCTTCAGCAGACAAATTCCTGTCCGAATCCGTGCGCATCCTCGCGGAGCGTTTGACTCAGTCGGAGCTTGTACCCCGACTGAGTATAGTTTGTCATAACCCCCACCTACGCTAACGCTTAGAGGTAGGGGATTTCTCCGACTGAGTTCAAATTACAGCTTGAAGATCGAAAGCTCCTTGTCCATATCCTCGGAAATCTTGGATACGTTCTTAGCTGCATCGGAGATGTCCGTCATGAGGTCGTTCACAATGGTAACGGAAGCGGATGTCTCCTCGGTGCTGGCCGCGTTCTCCTCTGCGATAGCGGAAAGATTCTCAACGACATCCACAACGTTCTGTCTGGAGGAATCAATCTGCGTGGTGCGATCGGAAATCTCGTTCAGGCCGTTAAGCGTCTGATCGATGCCGGTCTTAACCTTGCCGAAGATCTCGCCTGTCTCGTTAACGTACTCGGACTGCTGAACCATGATCTTCTTAACCTCTTCCATGGTCTCAACGGCCTTGTTCGAGTCGTCGATGAGGGCTGCGATAACAGCCTCGATCTGCTGAGCGCTGGCGCTGGACTGCTCGGCGAGCTTCTGGATCTGGCTGGCAACGACTGCGAAGCCCTTACCCTGCTCTCCTGCTCTGGCCGCCTCGATAGAAGCGTTAAGCGAAAGGAGGTTCGTCTCCTCGGCGATGCCGGTGATGATCTCGGTAGCCTGCTTAATCTTAACTGCCGAGTTATTGGTGGTGTTGGTCTGCTCGTAAATCTCATCGATGGCTGCAGTGGTCTGCTCTCCGATGGCAACGAGCTTATCGATAACCTCGGTTACGTTTCGGCTGGCCTCACGCATCTCCTCGGATGTGGTCATGATGCTCTCCGTAGCGAGTGCTGCATCCTGAATCTGGCTGCCGATCTCAACTACGCTGCTGGAAGCTCTCTCGGTCTCGGTAGCCTGGCTGGTAGCTCCGTCAGCGATATCTGATACTGCGCTCTCAACCTGGTTTACGTTGGTAAGCGTCTGATCGGAAATACCCGCAAGATTCTCTGCGGTCTCCATGAGCTCGCGGCCTCTCCTCTGGAGTGCCTCGGCAGCGTCTCCAATAGACTTGGTCAGCATCAGCGTAGCATGTGAAACCATTCCAACCTCGTCGGTTCTCTCGGCGTACTTGTCGAGCTGAGTCGCCTTGCTGAGGTCGAGTGTAGTAGCAACATCATCAACCACCTTACTAACAACGGTAAGGTCCTTGATGGAGAAGCTTACAACCACGAAGGTAAGTACTGCCATGAGGAAGGCGATAATAACGCTTATTACAACGAGGACGGTGGTCAGCGACGAAGCGGCGGTCATGACCTCGCTCTCCTTGTCTGATACAATAAGAAGGATTCCATAATCCTCATCATATGCGTACGCGGATACGGTGGAAGTTCCGTTAACGGTATGAGTATAGTTTCCTGAAACGCGTGCATCGCCGGACTCGGTGCTAACGGCTGTTCCGTTTACGGCCTCATCTATGATGGCGAGCTCCGCGGTGTCAGTAACTTCGGTATCAGTGAGAGACTCGTCGTTACCGGAGTAGATGTACTTATTGTTACTGGTCTGAATCAGGGTGTTATACGCATGATCGAGTCCGGAGAACTCAACGGAATTAAGCATGCTGAGCAGGTAATCCGTGCTGAGTCCAACACCTACATAACCGATGCCGTTGCCCTGATCGTCGAATACGGGATAGTAATAAACGATTACCTGAACGCCCGTAGCGGGAGATACCGAGATTCCTCTGAAGAGTCCCTCTCCGCTGGACCACATCCCCTCGAGGAGAGTCTGGAACTCAGCAAGGGTATCGGCATCCGATATACTGTAGCTGCCTACAGCATCATGGATGGAATGCGCCACCTGAAGGGTCTCGGGAGTGTTGGCGAACAGTCCCTCTATACCATCGAGGTTAAGCGCGTAGTTATCAATGTAATCCTGGGTTACTGCCACCTCAGACTCGGATGTGGGATTGCTAAGTCCCAGTTTTACGGGCTGAGATCCGGCGAGATTCGCCATGTAAAGATCAAGCTTGTCGAAGTACTCGTCAAGCATGGCCACGCGAGACTGCGCTGCCTCAGAGAATCTCATCTCCGCAGACTCCTTCATGGCGGCTGACGCCTTCATGGCTACAATTCCTGTCAGGATTGTCAAAAGAATAGCCAGAACGACTATGACAATCATGGAAATCTTGGTCGACATTTTCATATTCTTCATAAGTCTACCCCCTATGTGATGATAATAATACTGTCAATGGAGAACGAATTCGCCTTTATACCCTATCTATAAAATAATTCAGCAATTTCCGCTCATTAACATAAATAGTATAAACTCATTTAAAAATTCAGTCAATACTGTAAACATCTAAAAATTTACGCTTTTCGGCCACTTTATCTCTTTATTATTTCGATGATTCCTCCGCCGAGCACCTCGTCCCCATCATATAGTACCAGCGCCTGTCCGGGTGACACACCATATACGGGTTCTTCGAAGGCAATTTTAATTTTGCCGCCTTCCTCCGCGCGGGCCGTTCCCCTCTGGCCCCTGTGCGAGTAGCGAATCTTGCCGATGCAGTCAACGTCCCCCACGGGTTCTTTACCGCTGACCCAGGTGAAATCGCGCGCCCACACCTCATTGACGGCCAGGTCGTCCCTGCGCCCCAAAACGACCCTGTTTTCTTCGGCCCGTATCTCGGTCACGTAGTAGGGCTCCGTGGACGAAATCCCCAGCCCCTTCCTCTGGCCTACGGTGTACCTGATTATTCCCTTGTGCGTGCCCAGGACGTTCCCGTCGGCATCGACGAACTCCCCCGGCTCGTACGCGCTGCCGCGCCTGTTTTCGAGGAAGGCCGCATAGTCGTTGTCGGGAATAAAGCAGATGTCCTGGCTGTCGTGCTTCGACGCGTTGGAGAAGCCGACCTCCCCGGCTATCCCGCGGATCTCGTCCTTGGTGTAGTCGCCTATGGGCAAAAGGAGGTGGGACAGCTCCTTCTGGCCGAGCATATAGAGCACGTAGCTCTGGTCCTTGGAGGGATCAACGCCCTTGAACAGTCGGTAGATGCCCGCCTCGTCGTCGTAAACCACCCTGGCGTAGTGGCCGGTGGCCACGTAGTCGTACCCCCGCGAGAGCGCCTCCTCTATGAGCCGCCTGAACTTCAGCGTGCGGTTGCACTCGATGCAGGGATTGGGCGTAAGCCCCCTCTCATACGCCGTCACGAAGGGGCAGATCACGTTCCTCTCGAAGTCCTCGCGCAGATCCTTTACCTCGTAGAGAATCCCGAGCGTCCCGCACACCGCCTTGGCGTCGTCGATATCCTCGAACGAGCAGCAGGTCTTCTCCGCCTCGCAGGCCGCCTCCGGGTCGTAGAGCTTCATGGTAATCCCGGAGCAGGAATACCCCTTATTGCATAACAAATAAGCGGCAGCCGAACTATCTACGCCACCGCTCATTGCTATCATTACTTTCTTACCGGTCTCACTCATCCGTGCTGTCCTCTGTATCCTCGTCGTCCTCGCTGTCCGAAGTCGACTCGAGGTAGTCAATGTAGTTCTGTGAATAGGTCGACAGGGACGAGCTCTCGCCCAGGTCTATGACCTTCTGATAGGTCTTAATGGCCTTCTCCGAGTCGCCGTTCAGCCTGTAGGCCTGAGCCAGATTGTACAGGAGTTTACCGCTGGAGTAGCTCTCATCGATCTTCACGGCCTTCTTCAGAAGCTCGATCGCCTCCTCATAGTCACCCGACGAAAGCGCCGCGGAACCGTCCGTGTAGTAATCCTCGAGCTGCTGCTCCTCGATCTCCTCCGCAATGGTGCTGTAAAGCGTCTTCGCATCTCCGGAGAGCAGGCTCTTATCAATGGCCTCAAACGCCTCGAGCGCCGCATCGTCGTCCTCGTCGATCACGGCCTGAAGGTACTTTATCATGGACTGATAGGACTCAATGGTGTCCGCATCCTGTGCGTCCGCGGACTCGTAAGCCGCGATCCTGTCGTTGAGATTCTCTATCTCCTCCTCGAGCGAGCTGACCGAGGTCTGCTGCGCCGAGGCCTGTTCGTTCGCCTCCGTAACGGTCTGCTCAGCCTCGTTCATGATACTGTTGCGTATGCCGGGCACCACGAGGAAGTAGACCACGAGCGCGCCGATAACGATTCCTATAACCAGGTTCAGCATCACCGAAACCGGCGTGGAGAGGTAGTTTCCGAGCGGCTGGATGATAGTCTCGTTTCCGCTGGTGTAGGACACGCTCTCCCTCTTCTGGCGCTTACGGGGAACGTCCTCCTCTCGCTCGAGCCTCTGCTCGATTTCCTTAATATAGGCCTGCGCCTCCCTGTTGTCCACGTCAATGCGCAGGACGCTCCTGCACTCCGAGCGCGCCTTGTCGTAGTCGCCCTGCGACGCGTAGATCAACGCCAAAACGAGCCTCGCGCGGACGAAGTTCGGATTGGTCCCTATTACGTTTTTAAGCTGAAGCATCGCCAGGTCGTAGCTGCCGTTCCGGCAGTACCCCAGGGCCGTATTAAACTTCTTCGTCATCTGCATGATGCGCTCTCTTCCCGCGCCCTCATACAGATCATCCATGTACTTTTCCGCCTCGTTGCCGTCAATTCGGAGCGCGCGGCTTATCGACCACTCCTCTATGGCCATGGTCATCTCGCCCAGCTCGAAATACACGAGTCCGAGCAGATTCCTCGCATCGATATGTCCCTTGTTCAGACGGAGGCAGCGGTTCAAAAGCTCCACGGCTCCCGTAAGATCGCGCTCCGAGCAGGCCTTCAGGGCCTCGTTGTAAAGCACGTTGGAGCTGGCGATTATCTTACGATAGAGGCGCACGGGTGCCTGGCACTGCGGGCAGAACCTGCTCTGAGTGAGAAGGGAATGGCACTTATAACATCTCATAATTACAATCCTCTCCTAACGCTCTCCGTCCGTGTCTATCAATTCCTGCATAACGTCCACCAAATCGGTGAGATCTCTGTTATATATAACGTCCTCAGCCTCCTGAACCTCCGGGCTGGGCTGAAACTTCTTAAGTTCTTCGTCAAAATCAAGCATTTTTATCCCTCCTGTATGGTTTTATATGCGGAGTACAGCTCTCCGAGAAGATAGAGCGATCCGGCGCAGTAAAGCTCTCCGTCGCCTTTTATCTCCAGGGCCTTTTCCAGGGCCGCGCGGGAATCGTCGATCACCGCGGCCACCCTCTCTCCGTTATCCTCAAAAATCCGTTTAAGCTTTTGTGCATCACAGGCTCTGTCGCTATCGACCGTGGTGAGTATTATATTGGAAAACAATCCGCTTTCGCATACAGACTCTACCATGTGCGAGAGGTCCTTCTCCTCGAGCGCGCCGAACAAAAGCGTCTTCTCCACACCGGGCGCCCTGTGATCTACGCTGTCCAAAAGCGCGGCAACCCCGGACGGGTTATGGGCTCCGTCGAAGAATATGCCATCCCCAACAGGTTCCATCCTGCCGGGCCAGCGCGTCCCTCTCAGACCTCTCTCTATGATGCGGTCCGCATCCTCCCTGTCGCCAAGCAGAATCATCGCCCCTCTGGCGGCCAAGGATGCATTCACCACCTGATACAGGGCCGCTGTATCCAGGTGAATATGGATTCTATCATAATCTTTGGGGTATAAAAAATCAATCCCCGCAGAGCTGTTCTCTAAAATTTCACAATCGTCCGATTTTACTGTAAAAAGCGGCGCCCGCAGTCTTTGGGCCCTTTCCTTCACTTCGCCGAAAGCGCGCGGGTCGGTCGCGTCGCAGACCACGGGGACGCCTTCCTTAATTATCCCGGCCTTCTCGGCAGCGATTTCCTCAATGGTATCCCCCAGATACGCCGTATGCTCCAGCGACAGCGAAGTTATGATGCACAGATTTGGCCTCTCGATGACGTTAGTGGCGTCGAGCCTGCCTCCCAGTCCGGTCTCCAGAACGGCCACATCTACGCCCGCCTTCTTAAACCGAAGCATCGCCATAAGGAACAGCAGCTCGAAGAAGGTGGGATGATCCCCTCCGTCAGGCGCGTTTTCCCTGATGGCGTCCTCGACCTCGTTGAAGTCCTCGAGGAACTCCTCCTCCGTAATCATCTCCCCGCTAATCCTGAATCTTTCAAGGACGCTCACCAGATGCGGCGAGGTGAAAAGCCCCGTCCGATATCCGGCCTCGCGGAG
>JAILAS010000214.1 GCA_024681495.1 Eubacterium sp.
AGCTCTCGAAGCTGAAGTCCACCTATGCGGACTCGCTCCCGGGCTACGTGGGCGACGACGGCAGGATCCACACGCACTTTAACCAGACGATAACCGCGACCGGAAGGCTCTCGAGCTCCGACCCCAACCTCCAGAACATCCCCGTCAGGGTGGAGCTGGGACGGCAGATCCGAAAGGTGTTTACGGCCGGTGAGGGGAAGGTCTTCGTGGACGCGGACTACTCCCAGATCGAGCTCCGCCTCCTCGCCCACATGTCGGGCGACGAGCACCTCATCGAGGCCTACAACAGCGCGCAGGACATCCACGCGAGTACTGCCGCCAGGGTGTTTGGCGTGCCCCTCGAGGAAGTCACTCCGCAGCTGCGTCACAATGCAAAGGCCGTCAATTTCGGCATAATCTACGGCATGAGTTCCTTTGGACTCAGCCAGGGCCTGTCGATTACCAGAGACGAGGCGAAGGCTTACATCGAGCAGTACTTCGAGGCCTACCCCAGGATCAAGGAGTTCCTCGATTCCCTCGTGACATCGGCGAAGGAGAAGGGGTATGCCGAGACGTTGTTTGGCAGGAGGCGCCCCATTCCCGAGCTTAAGAGCAGCGCCTTCATGCAGAGGCAGTTCGGCGAGAGGGTGGCCATGAACGCGCCCATTCAGGGCACGGCCGCGGACCTCATGAAGGTGGCGATGAACAGGGTTTACAGGAGACTCCTTAAGGAGGGGCTTAAGACCCGCATGGTGCTCCAGATTCACGATGAGCTTCTGCTCGAGGCGCCCCTCGAGGAGGAGGAGATCGCCGGCAGGATTCTCCGCGAGGAGATGGAAGGCGCGATGGAGCTTCGCGTGCCGCTCCTGGTGGAGGTGAACACCGCCGGGGACTGGTACAGCGTTAAGTAGACGGAGGCCTTGCGGCCGGGCGGATTGTCGTCCGAAAGGACGGGGGCCTTGCGGCCGGGCGGATTGCTGCCCGGAGAGCGGGAGGATAGAATTATGTCAACCAGAGTAATAGGAATAACAGGGGGCATCGGCGCCGGAAAGAGCGTCGTGCTCGACTACATAGAGGAAAACTTCAACGCCAGGATAATAAAGACCGACGAGGTGGGGCATCTGGTCACCGAGCCCGGCACGGGGTGCAATGCGGCGCTCAGGGAGATCTTCCCCGACGGCGTCTTCGATGCGCAGGGGCGGATGGACCGCAATAAGTTCGCAGCCGCGATGTTCCAAAACCCCGAACTTACGGCGAAAACCAACGCCATTATCCACCCCGCCGTGGGCGAGTATCTCGAGGCCGAAGTGGAAAAAGAAAGACGCCAAAACGTACTAGACTATGTTATAATAGAAGCGGCGTTGTACGACGGCACGGGATTCGCGCTTTTATGCGACGAAGTCTGGAATGTCGACGCATCGCCTCAGGTGCGAAAGCATAGACTTATGGACGATCGCGGATACTCCGAGGAGAAGGTCGAGGGCATCTTTAAGAGTCAGCGCGAGTACGACAGACTCCGCCTCACGCTCCCCGTCCAGATCGATAATAACGGAGACCTGGAAAGCACTTTTAATCAGATAAAGAGAGCTCTCGCGGCTTTGGACGGAGAGTGAGAGCCTTTGGTACCTTATTGACAATGGGGGATTTAGCTTTGAGCGAAAATGAAGAAAAGAAGATAGTCTTCGGCCTTGATATCGGTACCCGCAACGTGGTTGGCACGGTGGGTTACCTTGACCAGACCGAAGATTTCCATGTTGTAGATCAATATTCCTGTCCGCACACCTCCAGGGCCATGCTCGACGGTCAGATTCACGACATAACCGCCGTGGGCAAGACCATCATGCAGGTGAAGGAGGAGCTCGAAAGCCGCACCGGATACACGCTTCACGATGTGTGCATCGCTGCGGCAGGCCGTGTGCTTAAGACCATTACCACTACGGTTTCCATCGAGTTCGATGAGGAGACTGTGGTCACCAGCGAGCATATTCACACCCTCGATCTGGTCGGAGTGGATGAGGCGCAGGCCATCCTCAATAAGAACAACGACACGAAGTTCCGCTTCTACAGCGTGGGATACAGCACCATCAGATACTACGCCAATGACGATCCCATGAGTAACCTCGTGGGCCATAAGGTGACTAAGATATCGGAGGATATCATCGTGACCTTCCTGCCCGAGGACGTGGTGGACGGCCTGTATATGGCCGTGGGCCTGGCCGGCATGAGCGTCGAGAACATGACGCTGGAGCCTATTGCGGCTATAAACATCGCTATCCCGAAGTCCTTCCGCATGCTGAACATCGCGCTCGTGGACGTCGGAGCCGGCACCAGCGATATCTCCATAACGAAAGAGGGCACCATCACCGCCTACGGCATGATTCCGAAGGCGGGCGATGAGCTTACGGACGTTCTGGTACAGAATTATCTCGTGGACTTCGAGACGGCCGAGCAGATAAAGCTCGAGTGCGGAGTGAAGGACGAGCTGGAGTTCCAGGATATATTGAGACTTCCTCACAAGGTAACATCGAAGGAGGTTCTCGCCCTGCTGCAGCCGACCATCGATGCCATGACTTCCGAGATAGCGGGGCAGATTCGCACGCTGAACGGCGGAGAGACGGTGTCGGCCGTGTTCGTCGTCGGCGGTGGCGGCAGAGTCCCCGGATTCACCGATGCGCTCGCCAGGGAGCTCGACGTTCCCGAGGAGAGGGTGGCGCTTAGAGGCGAGGAGGTGCTCGGAAACATCATATTCGAGAACGAAGTCCTCGTTAAGGACTCGCTCATCGTTACGCCGATAGGCATCTGCCTTTCCGCGTTCGAGCAGAAGAATAATTTCATCTTCGTCCACTTTAACGGCGAGAGACTTAAGCTCTACGACAACGATCATCTTACCGTGGTCGATGCCGTGGTTCAGTCCGGATTCCCCAACGAGGATCTTTTCCCGAAGAGCGGCAGGGAGCTGCGCTTCAACATCAACGGAAAGCAGCGCCTCATAAGGGGCGGCCCGGGAGACGCGTCCGTCATCACCATAAACGGATCGCCCGCCAGCCTCGGAGATCCGCTCGAGGCGAACTGCGACATTAAGATCACTCCCTCCACGGCGGGAGAGCCTGCGCATCACATGATCAGCGAGCTCGAGGAGTACAGCAAGGACAACCTGTGCTTCACCGTGAACGGAACCACGGTATTCTGCCCCAGGTTCGCGGAGGTGAACGGAGAGCTCGTCTCCGGATACTATGAGATAAAGAATGACGACGTGGTCACTCTTCGTGACTTCTATACGGTTCAGCAGCTCATCGAGTTCATGGACGTTGAAATCGACATGGACCAGGAGATACTGGTAAACAATAAGGACGCATACCTCGACACGGAGATATTCGAGAACTTCACCGTGAACTGGACGCAGCTCACCTTCCGCTCCGTAGAGTCGGAGTCCACGGGCGGCGGCATTGACCTCGAGAACGAGGACATCGACGACAGGCTTAAGGCCATCCGCCCCGGCAAGCCCAAGGATCCCTTAGAGGAGGATCCCCTGTTCGGCTTCGCAGGCACCGGCGAGAGCATTCCCAAGGGAAGCGAAGCGCAGGAGGAGCAGTCCTTCGAAATCGAGTGCAATGGCGCTCCCCTCTACCTCAGCGGTAAAAAGGACTACATCTTCGTGGACATATTCGACCGCATCGCATTCGACACCTCCGAGGGACACGGACGCACCATCATCACCAGGTTGAACGGGCATAACGCCCACTACACCGAGCTCCTCAAGCCCGGCGACGTGGTGGAGATCAGATGGGAAGGCGAGTCATGACGGAGATGATGCCCATAGCCAGCGGTAGCAGCGGAAACTGCATCTACGTTGGCACGGATGACACCCACGTCCTCATCGACGCGGGGATAAGCGGTAAGCGCGTTGAGCAGGGGCTTAACGGCGCGGGGCTCTCCATGAGCGACATCGACGCGGTGCTCGTCACGCATGAGCACATCGACCACGTGAAGGGCCTGGGGGTTTTGGCCAGGCGCTGGGAGAAGCCGATTTACGCGACCGGAGCTACCATTGACGCCATAAAGGAAAACACTTCCCTGGGGAAAATCGATTCGGAGCTCTTTTGTCCCATAGATAACGAGGGTGAATTCACCATAGGGGATCTGGAGTTTAACTCCTTCCCGATATCGCACGACGCCGCGGATCCTGTGGCTTACATAGCCCGAAACGGCTCTAAGAGCGTCGGCGTGGTGACGGACCTCGGGGTCTACGACGAAAGCACGGTCGAAAGGCTTAAGGGGCTCGACATTCTGCTCCTCGAGGCCAACCACGACGTCAGGATGCTGGAGATCGGCAGGTACCCCTACCACTTGAAAATGAGAATCATGGGAGAGCGCGGACATCTCTCAAATGAGACCGCGGGAAAGCTTCTTTCGGAGGCACTCCATGACGATATAAAGACCATTGTACTAGGCCACCTCAGCCGGGAGAATAACTTACCGCAGCTGGCGCTCGAGAGCGTTAAGGCGGAGATAACCCTTTCGGAGACTCCGTATAAGGGTAACGACTTTAAGATTATTGTCGCCGGGAGGGACGAGCCTACAGAGAAACTACACGCCTGAAAGGATTTAAAAATGTCACAAACAGAGAACAGAACCATTATCACAGTGCTCGGCAAGGACTCGGTGGGAATCATCGCCAAGGTCTGCACCTATTTGGCGGATAATTCCATAAACATCCTGGACATCTCACAGACCATCGTCCAGGGCTACTTCAACATGATGATGATCGTGGACATGACGGGCGCGAAGCAGCCTTTCTCACAGTGCTCGGACGACCTCGCAGAGCTTGGCGAGAGCATCGGCGTTAAGATCAATTGCCAGAGAGAAGAAATCTTCGATTCGATGCACAGGATATAGGTGACAGACATGATTAGCAGATATGAAGTAAAAGAAACCAACGAAATGATCGAGAACGAGAATCTGGATGTGCGTACCATTACCCTCGGTATCAGCCTCCTCGATTGCATCGATTCCGATCCCTCGAAGCTTTGCGATAAAATATACGATAAGATAACCCGCCTGGCGGGAGACCTCGTCTCCACCGGCGAGTCCATTGAGAAGGCTTACAGCATTCCCATCGTAAACAAGCGCATCTCCGTTACACCCATTGCCCTCGTGGCGGGTGCGGCATGCAAAAAGGAGGAGGACTTCGTCAACGTGGCGAAGGCCCTCGACCGTGCTGCCCGGGAGACCGGCGTTAACTTCATTGGCGGCTATTCCGCCATCGTTCCCAAGGCGATGACTCCCGCGGATGAGATGCTCATCCACTCGTATCCCCGTGCCCTCCACGAGACGGAGAGGGTGTGCGGATCGGTGAACCTCGCCTCCACGAAGACCGGTATCAACATGGATGCCGTGCGCCTCATGGGCCAGACGATCCTCGACGTGGCTAAGATTTCCGCGGATCAGGACTCCGGCGACTGCATGAAGCTCGTGGTTTTCTGCAACGCTCCCGACGACAATCCCTTCATGGCCGGCGCCTTCCATGGCGTCAGCGAGGGAGACTGCGTTATAAACGTCGGCGTTTCCGGCCCCGGCGTGGTTAAGAGCGCCATCGAGAAGGTCAGGGGAGAGAGCTTCGAGGTTCTCTGCGAGACCATAAAGAAGACGGCGTTCAAGGTTACCCGTGTGGGACAGCTCGTCGCCAGAGAGGCGTCTGCGAAGATGGGCGTTCCCTTCGGAATTGTAGATCTTTCACTCGCACCCACGCCCGCCATCGGCGACTCCGTGGCAGATATCCTCAGGGAGATCGGCCTCGAGCAGGCGGGAGCACCCGGCACCACGGCGGCGCTGGCGCTTCTTAACGACCAGGTTAAGAAGGGCGGAGTAATGGCGTCATCCTACGTGGGTGGGCTGAGCGGTGCGTTCATCCCCGTCAGCGAGGACGCTGGCATGATCAAGGCGGCCGAGATGGGCGCCATCAGCCTCGAGAAGCTCGAGGCCATGACCTGCGTTTGCTCGGTGGGACTCGACATGGTAGCCATCCCCGGAGACACCTCCGCGGCCACCATATCCGGCATCATTGCGGACGAGATGGCCATCGGCATGGTGAACCAGAAGACCACCGCGGCCAGGCTTATTCCCGCATACGGAAAGGGAGTGGGCGACAAGGTCGAGTTCGGCGGACTTTTCGGATACGCCCCGATCATGAAGGTGAATCCCTACTCCTGCGAGGCTTTCGTCAGCAGGCAGGGCAGGATTCCCGCTCCCATTCATTCGTTTAAGAACTAATCGTTAAAGGGAAATAGAAAAGGTCTGTACATGGAAGAATTCAAGAAGGGGCTTCGGGACGGAATTCCCATTGCCCTGGGTTATTTTGCGGTCTCTTTTTCCTTCGGGATTTTAGGGGCCTTGGACGGTCTTGGAGTTTTCGAGACCGTGTTTATTTCGATGACGAATCTGACCAGCGCGGGGCAGTTCGCCGGCCTGGAGATAATGGCCGCGGGCGGCTCATTGCTGGAGATGGCGCTCACGCAATTTTTCATAAACTTACGGTATTCGCTGATGTCCATATCCCTGTCCCAGAAGGTGGACGGGAAGTTCAGCGGCATCTACAGGGTGCTTTTGGGATTCTGCATAACGGACGAGATCTTCGCGGTCTCATCGGTCCGTAAGGAAGCGGTCACCAGGCTCTACTTTCTGGGGCTGGCCACGCTCCCGTATATCGGGTGGAGCGGCGGCACGCTGGTCGGCGTAGTGATGGGCAATGTCCTCCCGGGCATAGTCGTTACATCGCTTGGAATCGCCCTCTACGGCATGTTCATAGCGATTGTCGTGCCGGTGGCGAGGGACGAGTTCCCCGTCATGGTGGTTTCGCTTATGGCTGTGGTCGGCAGCTGCATACTGTACTTCGTGCCGGCGTTTTCCGGCATCTCGAGCGGATTCGCCATAATCATCTGCTGCGTGCTCTGCTCGGCAATCGGCGCGTGCTTATTCCCCGTGCCGGAGGAGGCTGAAGGAGAGGAGGCCGGATCATGATACACAACTACGCGGCCTACGTCTTCGTAATGGCCTTCGTTACCTACCTCATAAGGGTCATTCCCTTCGTGGCGGTTACGGGTAAGATAAAGAACAGGTTTTTCAGGTCGTTTTTATACTATGTTCCATACACCGTCCTGACGGCAATGACGGTTCCCGCCATTTTCTTCGCGACGGGGTCGGTGGTCTCGGCCGCAGCGGGCTTCGTGGTTGCCATGGCATTGGCGCTCATGAACCGCGGCCTTATCACCGTGGCGCTCTCCGCGAGTGCCATGGTACTGGTGGTGGACCTCGCAATGAGCTGCTTATAGGAGGAACTTATGGATATTAAGGAGATACTTTCGAAGGTAGACCATACATTGCTTAAGCCCCAGGCTCCCTGGGAGGACATGAAGGCGCTCGTCGACGACGCCATCGAGTACGGGACGGCCTCGGTGTGCATCCCGCCCTCGTATGTTTCGTCCTGCGCCAGGTATGCCGCGGGCAGGATGCCCATCTGCACGGTGATCGGTTTCCCGAACGGCTATTCCACGTCGTCCGCTAAGATCTTTGAGGCCGTCGATGCGGTGGAGCAGGGGGCAGAGGAGATAGACGCCGTCATCAACATCGGCGACGTAAAGAGCGGCAATTACGACAGGGTGAAGGCGGAGCTCATTGGCCTCAGAAAGGCCACCGAGGGCCACATTCTTAAGATCATCATTGAGTGCTGCCTGCTCACGGAGGAGGAGAAGATAGAGTTATGTAAACTGGTCTCCGAGACCGACGCCGACTTCATAAAGACGTCGACCGGTTTTTCCACCGGGGGCGCCACCTTCGAGGACGTAAAGCTCATGCGCGAGCATTGCTCTTCGGATGTCAGGATTAAGGCAGCAGGAGGCATTTCCTCGATTGAGGATGCGGAGAAGTTTATTTCACTGGGGGCGGACAGACTGGGCACCAGCCGGATTGTCGCCATAGCCAAAGGCGTGGAGTCCTGAGTGATAAAAGCTGAGTGGCCCGAGGAATAAAAACCGGGAGGCCTAAGTGATAAAAACTAAACTGTGAGTTTATTGATTTTTTCCGCGGAATGTCCGATAATATGATGCGGAAGGCACATTGAGAACTGAATATGGGGTAGAAAGGTTTCGACAGGGTCTACGAAG
>JAILAS010000007.1 GCA_024681495.1 Eubacterium sp.
ACCGTCTACGCCAGCACCATGAGCCTGTCGGCCCTCGACTACCGCAAGAGGCGCGGGCTCGAGGAGCGCGACGAGCAGATGGCCCTCCTCATACAGAGGGTGTCGGGCTCCTACTACGGCTCGTACTACATGCCGTGCGCCGCAGGTGTAGGCTACTCCTACAGCCCCTATAAGACCATGAAGGAGACAGACCCCACCGCGGGTATGCTCCGGCTCGTCATGGGCCTGGGAACGTCTGCCGTCGACAGAATCGAGGGTTCGTATCCGCGCATTGTCAACCTGGACAATCCCGAGAAGTCGTCCTACTCCTCCTCGGCGGAAAAGCACAAGTTCTCCCAGGGAAAGGCCGAGCTCATAAACATGACCACACGCGCCCTCGAGAAGCACCCGTACGAGGACATGGAGGACAACATCCCCAAATACCTTGAGAAGATCCTAATCGAGCACGACTCCGAGGCGGAGCTGCGACTGCGCGAGATCGGGCGCTACACCGATGTTAAATTCATATCCTGCAGGGGACTGGTAAGAAACGAGGCCCTGATGGAGCAGATGCGCCGGATGCTGAGCCGCATTCAGGAGGAATACGACTATCCCGTGGACACCGAGTTCACGATAAACATTTCTGACAGCGGAGAATATACGATAGACCTGCTGCAGTGCCGTCCGCTGCAGGTTCAGAAGACATCTTCGGGGACGGTCATTCCCGTGGGAATCCGGCAGGAGGACATATTCCTGGAGAGCCGGGGCGCCTCGATGGGCATCTCCTCCGCCTCCGACCTGGACGTCATCGTCTGTGTCGATCCGAAGAACTATTACAACATGCCCTACAACGACAAGAGCCTGGTAGCCAGGCTCATAGGAAAGATAAACTGGCACTACCGCGACCTGGACAAAAACCTGATGCTCCTGGTGCCCGGGCGGGTGGGCACATCGTCGCCCGAGCTGGGCGTTCCCACAGCGTTTTCGGACATAAGCGCCTTCAGCATCATCTGCGAGGTGGAGGAGTCCGAGGCGGGTTACAATCCGGAGCTCTCCTACGGCAGTCACATATTCCAGGATCTCGTGGAGGCGGAGATTCTCTATACCGCCATATTCAGCGACCCGAGAACCGTCCGCTACGCGCCCGAGAAGCTTTCCGGCTGCAGGGACATCACCGATTCCTTCGAGCCGCAGGATGTGCTTAAGGACATCATCCACGTGTACGACGTATCAGAAAACGGCTGTGCCGTCTACAACGACATCGCCAACGAGCGCCTGCTGATCACAGTTCCCGAAATTTAAGCAGCTCCTCCAGGTAGTCCCTGCCGTAGGTCGAGAGTGTCCCGCCCTTACGGACGATGTAGCCGATGGTGAGCGGGTCCTCCTCCTTGAGCTTTATCGAGACCATACCCTTGAGGATTACCTTGTCGCCCGAAAGCATTCCCGACCCGATGGCGTAGCCGTGGAGCTCCGATATTATCTCCATGGTCGTCGCGCGGTCATCGGACTTTATGAGTTTCTTAAAGTCGTAGTCCGCCATCGCCTCCTCGGTTAGGTAGAAGTTGCTGTCGTCACTCTGGTCGAAGGAGATGCACGGGTAGTCCGAGAGCTCCTCTATCGAAATCTCGTCCCTTCCCGCGAACTCGTGGTCCTTCCACACATACACGTATGTCTCCCTCACCATAAGCGGCGTAAACTCGAGTCCGTACTCCTTCATAAGCTTCTTTATTACGTCCTCATTGGCTCCCGAAAAGGAAATAATGCCCACCTCGCTCTTAAGGGTCCTCACGTCCTCGAGCACCTCGCGGGTCTTCGTCTCGTGGATTGAGAACACGTACTCGTCGGGGTCGTTCTTCTTAATCACCTCGTTAAAAGCCTTTATGGAGAAGTTATAGTGCTGCGTGGACACGGAGAACCTCTCCTTGCTGCTGTCCTTCGACAGGTACCTGTCCTCCATGATCTCGTATTGTCCCGCCACCTTCTTAGCATAGGTGACGAACTCGCGGCCCTCGTCGGTGAGGTAGATTCCCTTGTTCGTCCTCTCGAATATCAGGATTCCCAGCTCCTCCTCGAGCTCCTTGATGCTCGACGAAAGCGCCGGCTGTGAGATAAAAAGCTTCGTGGCCGCCTCCCTTATCGAGGAAGAATTCGCCACTTCCAAAATGTATTTAATCTGCGAGATGTTCATCTGTATCCGCCCTCCCGTGAGCAATGTGGTTTCATTGACAGTTGCGCGCTATCTGCGATAACTTTTGCTTATAACCACATTGTGCCCCAATTCGGGGCACATGGCAAGCAAATTCGGACGCAAAACGCCCTCCCTGCCGTGCAATCCGGCAAAAAGGGCACATATCGCATTGCAATCGGTCATTTCATATGGAACAGGGTTACTCGATAACCTTCACCCTGCCGGGCTTTCGGGGCTTGAAAGCGGGCTCCTCACCATCGATATAGCCGAGAATGACGAAGCCCTGACACTCGTAGTCCTCCGGCACGCCCCACTCAGCCATGAGCGCGTGACCTTCCACGGAGTCGAACGTCTCCTCACCGCGGGACACGATGCAGGAGGATATCCCCAGCTCGGTCGCCTGGAGCACCATGTTCTCCGCTATACAAAACGCGTCAGCGGTCTTGAACAGGAAATTTGCCTGGCCGAAGATAGCCACCACCGTGGGGGCGCCGTAGAAACCATCCTTCATGGTCGGGTCGTCTATAACACTGGGCTGCTCCTTCGAGACGTAGGAACCGATGAGTTTGCCGCGGTTGAACTTCGACATGTTCATGATTCCGAGCCGCCTTGCGAGCTCGCTGTTATGCACCGCGACGATCATACTTCGCTGTCCGCCGCCGGCATTGGGCGCGAAATTGCCGGCCTCAAGGATCTTATCCAGATCCTCACGGCTTATCTGCTCGTTAGTGTACTTCCTTATAGAGTGACGCTTCCTTATAATGTCCATCAACATGGCAATTCCTCCCCTGTTATGTTATTTACGGTCTTCCAGCACTGCGGGTCGGCCGCATAGTAGTCACCGTTCGTTCCGTTAGCAACAGCGGGGCACCCGCGGCACCAGGGCCTTAGCTCACACTTGCTGCACTTGACGAACTTGTCGTATTCCCTGTAATCCTCCATTCGGCAGACCCAGATGTCGGCCAGCCTGTCGGTAAATACGTTTCCGACGACGCTGTCCGTAACCCTTCTGCACGCCATCACGTCCCCATTCGAAGAGATGGTGATATGGCAATTTCCACAATTGCAGCCACCGTAAATCATCCCGGCCTCTGTCCCGTCCGGGATTTTGAACTTCCCTGTCTCGTATTCGTACAGGGTCCACAGGTGGTCTTTTCTATTAAAAAAGGTCTCACATCCTGCTGCCTCATAGGCCTTAAACTTCGCGCCGCAGACCTCCAGAAGGTCCCTGTATTCCTGCGGCGTCATGCTGCTGTCCACTTCGCCGCCGGTGGGCACATAGCGCGAGAACGCGAAAACCTTTACCTTCGCTTTTACCACCACGTCTATGATGTCCGGAATCTCCTCCATATTGGACTTCGACACGGTGCTCATGATGACGCTCTTTATGCCCGCCTTGTTGAGGCACTTCACCTTCTCGAGCGTCAGGTCGAAACTCCCCGGCTTTCTGAACCAGTCGTGGGTCTCCCTCATTCCGTCGAGGGACATCTGGTACTTGTCACAACCGCAGACCTTCAGCATGCGGCAGATCTCGTCGTCCAGATGAAATGGATTTCCCATGATGGTAAAGGGAATATCCTTAGTCTTAAGGAGTACCATCAGTTTCCAGAAATGAGGATGCAGAATAGGATCTCCGCCGGTGATGTAGAAGTACGGCTCCCTGTGATAGACCTTGCAAAAGTCCTCGCAGCTGGCCACCACATCTTTCATCTGTTCCCAGGTCATGCTCTTCAATTCGCTGCAGCCCTCGCCTGAAAAAATATAGCAATGTTTGCAGCGCTGATCGCACTCGTCCGTAATATGCCATTGAAATGAAAAATAACCGCTCA
>JAILAS010000026.1 GCA_024681495.1 Eubacterium sp.
ATGCCTCGCCCGAAGAACATTCCCGCCATCGTCACGATGAACGGCTGAATCTCCAGGTAGCCAACGCAGAATCCCTGCACCAGACCGAAGAGGAGTCCTATTATCATTACGCCTATCATGAGCATGATGGCATCCATTCCATTCGCCATTCCGTTAGCCAGGAACATGCAGTCGAGCGCCACCAAAGATCCGACCGAGATGTCGATGCCTCCGGTTAACATAACTACTGTCATTCCACAGGTAACGCACATGAGTCCCGCGTTCGTGATGAGGATGTTCAGGAACGTCTGGAAGTTCGTGAACCCCTTGGAACCGTACAGGAAACATCCGAAGGCGTAGAGCGCGATGAAGAGGATAATCGTGATTATAAGGAGTATGGTGTTGTTGTTCATCTTCCTTCCGGTAGACTTCTTATTCATTGACGCTCACCTCCTTCGCTTCTTTCACCAGCTGTCGTTTCCTCATGTATGCCTTCACGGGCGCGGACTGGATGGCCACGATGATGATGACTATCACTGCCTTGAACACGGGCGCCTGGTCCGTGGAAACACCCAGCGAATAGAGGGTGGTGGTTATCGCCTGTATGGTGTAAGCACCGATGATGGAGCCGGCCAGCGAGAACTTACCGCCGCCGAGCGAGTTTCCTCCGAGCGCCACCGCAAGGATGGCGTCGAGCTCCATGTAAAGACCTACGTTGTTGGAATCCGCCGAGGTGATTCGGGAGGAATTCACGATACCCGCGATGCCCGCGAACAGGCCGCACAGGAGGTAGGTTATGAAGATGATCTTAGCCGAGTTCACGCCGGCAATGCGGCTCGCCCTGGGGTTTATACCCACGGACTGGATATACATTCCCAGTGCCGTCTTCTTCAGAAGGAGCGACATGATGAGGATGCATACCACCGCGATTATAAAAGGCGTGGGCAGTATCCAGCTGTATCCGCCGAATGCGCCGTAGCTGTCATTTCTTACGTATACTATCATGTTGTTGCAAAGAAGGAGTCCAATGGCTCGCGCCGCAGTATACAGTATCAGCGTCGCCACCATGGGCTGTATCTTAAGATATGCCACCAGCGTACCGTTGAAGGCGCCGCACAGCGCGCCGAGCGCGATACCGGCGAGAACGCCCACCATGAGGGGGACCTTGAGGTCCGTGGTGCTGGTCACTCCGAAGCCCGCCAGCAGCATGCAGCAGAAGCTGGCGGAAAGGCTCATGACCGAGCCGACCGAAATATCTGTACCGGCCGAGCTCGATGCCACGAGCGTCATTCCTATCGCGAGGATGGCCGCCTCGGAACCACGGTTCAGAATATCTATGATTCGACCGTAGAGGATGGTTCCGTTAGAGGTGGTATCCTTCAGGGTGATAAGGAAAAAGGACAATGGGTTGGTGCCAACGGCGGCGTCATGTATTATGTTAACCGCCATTACGAGGATGAAGCACAACACCGGCAAAAACAGCTGCCAGGAGGTAATCTTCTTCCAAACGGACACGTTGCTACTCTTACTCATGTTACTCTCCACCTCCTGCTATTGCCGACATTACGCTTTCCTGCGTCATCTCACCGGAGAGCTCGTCAACCTTCTCGCCGTCGCGCATGATGACCATGCGGTTGCAGGTCCTGAGCATCTCTGCGATCTCCGATGAAATAAACAATATACTCTTGCCTTCCTTAGCCAGGTCGATGATAAGCTTCTGAATCTCGGCCTTGGTACCTACGTCGATGCCTCGCGTGGGCTCGTCGAGGATGAGGAAGTTGGGATCGGTGGCGAGCCAGCGGGCCAGGATAACCTTCTGCTGGTTACCGCCCGAGAGCTGACCGACTATAGCCTCCGGAGAGGGGGTCTTGATTTCCAACAGATCGATGTATCTGTCGGCGATTTCCTCCTGCTTCGCCCTCGGGAGCAATTTGAAAGTGCCCCTCTTGGCCTGCAGTGCGAAAATGATATTCTCTCTTACGGAAAGGTCCTCTATGACGCCCTCAGCCTTCCTGTCATCGGGCAGCATGCCCATGCCGAGGTTCATGGCGTCTATGGGACGCTTTATGTTAACCTTATTGCCGTCCACGCTAAGCTCGCCCTCGTTGGCCCTGTCGCTTCCGTAGATGGCGCGCGCCAGCTCGCTTCGGCCGGAGCCGAGGAGTCCGCCCACTCCGACCACCTCACCCTTGTGGATGTCGATGTCGAAGGGCTTTATGGTTCCCTTGTGCGCGAGCGCCTTCGCGCTGATTTCGAGCGGCTCATTCTCTACGTCGCCGGTCTCCTTCTCGATGTTCTCGAGGTCGTTGAGGTCCTTACCCATCATAGCCGCCACGAGCTTCACTCTGGGGAGATCCTCTATCTTATACTCGCCGACGAAGGTGCCGTTCCTTAAAACGGTGATTCTGTCGCATACCTCGTAGACCTGCTCGAGGAAGTGAGTAACGAATATGATGCCGACCCCGTCGTCCCTGAGCTTTCTCATGAGCTCGAAGAGCTTCTGGACCTCTTCCTCGTCCAACGATGAGGTGGGCTCGTCGAGGATAAGCACCTTACAATCCATATCTACAGCCCTGGCGATGGCCACCATCTGCTGAATCGCCAGAGAATAATTTTCGAGATTCTGTGTAACATCAACCGAAATACCCAGGCTGTCCATAAGCTCCTGGGAACGTTTGTTGTATGATCGCCTGTCGATGGTGTGAAGCTTGGTCATAGGCTCTCTTCCTATGAACAGATTCTCGGCCACCGAAAGGTTCGGACAAAGGTTTACCTCCTGGTAAACCGTGGAAATACCCACATTCTGGGCATCCCTGGTGGAATGATTCTTTACGGGTCCGTCAATCCCGTCTATTCTGACCTCACCGGACTCGAAGTCGTTTATGCCGGTAAGACATTTGATGAGTGTGGATTTGCCCGCTCCATTCTCGCCCATGAGGGCGTGTATCTCTCCCTTTCGAAGGGTCAGATCTACGTTATCGAGGGCCTTAACACCCGGGAAGGTCATCGTTATACCACGCGCGGTAAGGACAACATTATCTTCCATTTCTTCCCTCCTGTCTCTAAAAAATGGGGTCCCAGAATTCACCGGGACCCCGATTTTAATGATTCGTCAAATATTAGTACTGTGCCTCGATAACCTCGTCAGTAACCTCGGTCATCTCCTGAGCAACACCGTTAACGGAGAAGTCAACGATAGCGTCGGGAAGAGCATACCAGTGCTCCTCAACGTATACTTCGTTGGACTCAACCTCGCCGCCTGCCTGAAGGGTCTGGATGATCTCCTCTACGAAGGGAGCTGCAAGGGGGTTGCACTCGAAGTCAGCGTTGATGGTACCCTTCTGTACTTCCTGAAGGCCTGCGGTGCAAGCATCGAAGGAAATAAGGATAACGTCGCCGTCAACACCATAGGTAACACCTGCGTTGTCCATAGCGGTCATTGCGCCGAACGCCTCGTTGTCGTTCTGGCAAACAACTACGTTGAACTGTCCCTCATAGGACTTGCAGTAGGACTCCATAACCTGCTGGCCGCCGTCCTCTGTGAAGTCTCCGTCCTGAGAGTCAAGGATGGTCCAACCGTTGGCATCAGCTACTTCCTTGAATCCATCTGTACGACCGATCTGTGCGGAAGCGCCGTTGGTTCCCTCGATTACGAGAGCGTTGATCTCGGAGATGCCCTGCTTCTCAGCGTAAGCTGCGAGCCACTCGCCTGCTGCAAGACCCTCGGTCTTGAAGTCGGAACCTACCCATGCGGTGTAGTTGTCGGAGTCATCGATGGTACGATCGATAACGATTACGGGGATGCCTGCGTCTGAGCACTCACCAAGAACCTGATCCCAGCCTGTGGAAACGATGGGGTCGATGATGATGTACTGAACACCCTGCTGGATGAAGCTTCTTACTGCCTCGAGCTGAGCTGCGGAATCATTGTCGCAGTCAACGAAGCTGAGGTCATAGCCGTTAGCCTCAGAGAAGACATCCTGGCAAGACTGTGTGGAAGCGGTACGCCAATCGGACTCGTGTCCAACCTGTGCGAAACCAACGCTGATAAGCTCGCCCGAGCCTGCGTCTGCGTCGGCGGAAATCTGCTCCTCAGCCTCTGCAACAGAGTCTGCGGAAGCAGCCTGATCACCGGAACCATCGGATGAAGATCCGCCACAGCCGGCCAAAAGGCCAACAGCCATTACTGAGCAAAGTGCCAGACTAAGTAACTTTCTTTTCATTTTGTTTCTTCCTCCTTTGAACAAATCATTTGATAATGAAACGTAAAGACGGGTGTTACTGTTCCCATCTAACACCATTTTAGATTTTGGAGGATTTTATTCCATGGAATATTTTAGAAAAAGATGGGTGTTTTTTAATAGATTATTAACAATTTTTTAACAAAGTGTGATTTCTTATTTTTGAGGTTAATTATTTTATGACCGCCCGGAGAAATTTACACTTCGTCGAAGGGGATCCTCACCTCCACAGTGGTACCCTCCCCGTATACGCTGTTTATGCGCAGTCCGTACTTCTCGCCGTAGTTGAGCCTGAGCCTCTCGCCGACGTTCGCCATGCCGAAGCCGTAGTATTCCCGCTCGGTATGACTCTTGCCATCGGCCGCGGCGCGCAGCTCCTCGAGCTCCTCCTCGTTCATGCCGATTCCATCGTCTGAAACCACGAGCACGATCATCCCCTCCTCGAGGTGAGAGGTAACCCTGACGGTTCCCTTGCCGCGCTTCTCCTTGATACCGTGGTACAACGCGTTCTCCACGATAGGCTGCAGAGTCAGCTTAATGATCGGATGCTTCCTTATGTCATCGGGCACGAATATCTCATAGGAAAGGATATCCCTGTAGCGATAGCTCTGAATCTTAAGATACGCCTCGATATGGCTTATCTCCTCGTCTATGGTTATGAAGTCACGTCCTCCCGCGAGCGTGGTTCTGAAGAAGGCCGACAATGCGGATACGATGGCCTCGATGTCCTCCTTCTTTTCGTCCTCGGCGAGCCACATGATGTTGTCTAAAGTATTGTAGAGGAAGTGCGGATTGATCTGGGACTGCAGGAGTTTTAACTCGAGGTTCCTCGAGTTGATCTGCTCCATCTTGATGTTTTCGATGAGCTCCTCGAGCTGTCCGGTCATCAGATTGAAGGCGCGCGCGAAGAGCGCGATTTCCTCGGATCCCTCCTCGGTGGCGCGCACGCTGAAGTCACCCTGTCCGACTCTGTCTGCGGCCTCGGAAAGAGACTCCACCGGCTTGGTGATGGAACGGGCGGCCGAATAGAACAGATATATGGTTATTGCCAGGAACAGGAATACGAAAACCACCGCCGAGTTGATTATCGCATGCAGCCAGTTGTTCAGATTGGCGCGGATGGCATTCATGCTGTCCGTCTCGAAGTAGATGTACTCCGTTATCTTCTCCTGGATGAGGTCGGTTATGACGCGTACGTCGGTGTCGAGGCGGCTCACGTTCTCCTCGTAGCTGCCCGTCACCTTAACGGTGCCGTCAATCTCGTCCACGCACTCCTTAAGGCTGGTCAGAAGGTTTATAATGCTGTCCGCGCGGCTAATCGCATCGGACGAAGACGCGCTCTCCTTAAGATCCTCAAAGGTGTCCTTCGCCTCTGCGATGAGCGTATTGGGATTTTCCATCCCCTCTATCTCGCCCACCTCTGAGGTGGTGAGGGACTGAACCACCATCTGATAGACGGAGGCATCCACCGACTCCTCGAGAACGATATTGTACTCGTTGGCCTCGGTTACGTTTCCCACGATTACATCGTAGGAATTCGACACGCTCTTAAGGCCGACCAGGAGCGCGATTATTATAGAAAGAAACGGTACAACCATAAGGACGTACATCAGCACCAGCTTCTTCCTAAGGCGCATGTTGCCAAACATCCCCCTACGCATTGCGGCCGTCCTTTCCGCCGAGCCCGGACTCCTTATGGCTTACGGCGTCACCGCCGCCGGCGCGAAACTCCTTCGCCGTCATGCCGGTGTACTTCTTAAACGTATGGCTGAAATAGTGCGGATCCCTGTAGCCCACCATATAGGTGATCTCGGAGCTCCTCAGGTCAGTCGTCTTCAAAAGCTCCTTGGCCTTCTCCATGCGCTTGCTGATGATGTACTCGATAAAAGTCGCCCCCATCTCGTTCGAGAAGATGGCCGAGAAGTGGTTCGGCGAAAGGTTCGCCATGGCGGCTGCCTTGTTGAGCGAAAGCTCGCTGTCCGAGAAGTTCTCGTCGATGTAGTCCACCACCTTGTGGAGCATGCGGTTGTACTTCTTCTTGGAGGTCTTATCCCTTCGCGCGATGACCTCGCTCATGTATGCGGTAAGGTATTCCTTGGACTTCTCGATATCGGTTATGCTGCGGATGACTCCGTTTATGTTGCCGCATTTCTCATCGATGACGGTCGTGTCTATATCCAGCTCGGAGGCGAACTTCACCATCTCGAAGTACGCATCCATCGTGATGTACGTGAGGAACATGAGGGACCGCAGATTGCTCTTTCCTATGGAGTCGAACATGCCGTCAATAACTGTCTCCGTGTCCTCGGCCGCTCCGCTCCTCAGGAACTTGCGCAGGACCTTGCGGTTTTCGCCCGTGGCCACCACCTCGTCCACGTCCATCTTCTCGGACTCCCTGCCGTAGGAGTTCGAATCCCCTGCATCCACCACGTTGTCCATGGGCATGAAGAACCTGTGCGAGAGAGCGCGCTTGGCGGACTCATAGGACTTGTGGAGCTCGCTGAGCCTCTTCACGCAGATACCCGTGCCGATGAAGTAGCGGGCGTTGTCGAAGCTCTTGACCAGGGCGGTCAGATCCTTATCCGGAACAGGGGGATTCTCCCCGCCCGTCCCGCAGACGATTATAGCGAACCCGTCCTCGCTCCTGTCGAAGCAAAACGCGTGCTCGTTCAGAGTGCAAAGGCGATCGAGCTTCCTGTAGAACTCGTTTCTGGTCTCCGAGAAGGCGTCGCTCTCCTCGCCCTCCACGGAGAGGTAAAGAAGGATCACCCTGTAGCTCTCGGCCGCCAGGTTCATGTTAAGGTTTCGCCCCTCCTCGATGCACTGGGAGACGGGCCGCGAGTTCATGACCAGGTCTCCGAAGAGGCGGTTCTTGTCCATCTCGCGCTTCTCTGTCTTCTCCTCGTAGGACCAGTCGTTCTCCCTGGCGCGCGAGTCCTCGATTTTCTTCTTCACGCTCCTTATGGTCTCGAGCAGGGCCGAGGGCGCCACGGGCTTGAGCAGGTACTCCACCGCGCCCAGCGACACCGCCCTCTGGGCATAAGAAAAGTCATCATACCCGGAAAGTATGATGATGCTGATCTCCGGAAGCTCCTTCCTGACCAGCTCAGCCAAAGACAGCCCGTCCATAAACGGCATCTTTATATCGGTAAGCAATATGTCAGGCTTCTCCTTGAGAATCATGGGGTATGCCATCTCGCCGTCGGATGCCTCTCCCACGAACTCGATTTCTTCCTTATCCCAGTCTATATGCTTTTTTATGCCGTCGCGCATGACGACTTCGTCTTCAACTAAAAACAGCTTAACCATAATACCCGCCAATTCCTGTAAATCCTGAGTTATGCGTGGGACAGCCCACCGGCTCGGGACGCGCGCCATGCACGCCGACCCTTCCCGTAACCGTTCTATATGAATCGGCACGCGGCCCACCCTGTAATTTTACAATAGGATATATTGGAAAACAAGAACCGGGGGCCGGGCAAAATTGGCGGCCGGTGAGCCGGCCGCCAACTGTATTTCCCTCCACCCGTCTGAGGCGGGTCATTTCGTTATATCACCCGGCGGACTTGCTGTGCAGGGTTTCTTTGTCGAGCTCACCCATGGACGACGCCACCGATGTGAGCATGGTGTGGATGTGCAGGATGTTGAATCCGGTGTCGACGTGGTCGAGGATAACGTCGAGTGCGATGGCTATGGACACGGCCTCGACCGGGATCCCCATCTGCGTCAGGATGATGACGTAGCACGTCACGCCTGCGCCGGGCACCGGAGGCACGGCGACGGCCAGCATTCCCGCCACAAACACCAGAGTAAAAAACCACCCCATAGAAACCGGGACCTGATAGTACTCAGCCAGATATAGGGGCACGACCACGAAGCATACGACGACCGCCGGCATGAAAATCACACTGCCGACCGGGAGGCCCAGCGTGGTGACCGACTTGCCTATTCCCAGGCTCTTTCTCTCCATCTCCACACCCTCGTTGAAGGCCGCCATGGAGGAGGCTGTACTGAAACCTATCAGGCCGACCGGGAGAATCTTGGCAATAAACAATATCGGAGACGTCCCCGTCTGCAGGCACACCACCAGCACATAGACAGTAATTATTATCAGATCCAGGGCAATCACAATAACTATAGGCTTCCACAGACCGACCAGTGCGCTGCCGCGGCCCGACCATACCATGTTGAGGATGGACACAAAGATGTAAACGGGCAACAGGCGGCACACCTGCTCCATTATGTACTGGGTGACGTCATAAAGCTCCTCTACGAGCACAACCACATGCCTGACGCGCTCGCCCATGACGAGCAGGGTTATGGCCAAAACGATGGCTATGAATATAATCTGAAGGGTGTTGCCGTCCTGGAAGGGGGAGACAATGTCCGTGGGGACGACTCCCAAAACGAGCTCGACCATCGCCTTGGCCTGCGATTCGCCGGCCTCGGGCGCATCCCACACCGGATTCACAAAGGGCAATGCCATAAGAAGCGCTGCGATTCCCGTGATAAAGGTGACTGCAAAGAACCTGGGAAACATCACCTTGCCGAAGCGCCCCAGCGTCGACACGTCGCCCACTCCAAAGATTCCGTTCATAATGGACGTGAGGACCACGAGGCTGCCCATCGTGGTGATGATGGCCAAAAAGGCTCCGGCCGCGGGCTCGATAAATGTATCGTTTACGGCCAGCATGAACTCGGGGGCCACCGCCTCCGCGCTTCCGCCGATAACAACCGCGGCCACTATTGCAAGTATCATGCTGATGAGCGTATTCCCGCCGTCGACCTTGGGGAGCTTCACCGTCACATGATTTACGCCCCTGCCGTATCCCCAGGTGGGATCCTGGCCGAGCGACTCGAGAAGCTTGTCGTTCCATTCGTCCTCGTCGCCACGGGTGACGTCGAGCGCCCTACCCGCATACCGGATGCTGATGACGTTCCTGCCCTGTTTTTTACCCAAAACAAGAGTCACAGTTTCCGGTGACTCTTCGCTCTCAGCAATGCGCAGCAGGAGCTCCTCCATGACAAGCCTGAAGTGGGCCACCTCCATGCGTCTGTAGCCCTTCTCCTTCATGAATGCCTGGATCTTCTCCGACATGACGTCAATGTTTTCGTTGTTTAATTCATATTCTTCGGATAGTAGCATGATTTCCGGCTGCGATAATACAGCTCTCCCCTTTGCCAAGTCTCCCTACGTAGCCGGTTCGGTTAACCAACCGGATTATCCCCATATGTACGGTTCGCTTACTAAACCGAATTATTCCCATGTGTTCGGTTCGCTTACTAAACCGGATTATTCCCATGTGTACGGTTCGCTTACTAAACCGGGTTATTCCCATGTGTACGGTAAGTTATACCGGAATGGAATTCCTGCGGTTTTATGTAAACCTTATTGTTTGCTCGGAATGGAATTCCCGTGGTTTTATGTAAACCTTATTGTTTGCTCGGAATGGAATTTCCGTAGTTTTATGTAAACCTTAGTTGTTTTTTCTAGTGGAAATAATTCCCATGCCTATGGCTGCCGCGGCCGCGATGGCGAAGAGAATCACTCCGGTTATCATGGACTTGGAGCTGTTGTTCATCACTGTAGCGGTGTTGCTGTTCTCCTCTTCGGAATCGGCGTCATCCTGCTCATCGGTGTTGGACTGAGCTGCATTATCAGAATCGGACTCAGCCTGGACTCCGCTATCGGAATCCACTACGTTCTCCGCCTGGGCTACGGTCGAAACCATAACCGCCCTGTCTCCAAGGACCGAAACTTCCGCCCAATCCTCGTCACCGGACTGTACTATAGCCTCCGCGTCTGTCTGCGCTGCGACCTCTGCATCCGTCTGCGCTATAGCCTCTACGCATGCCGAATCCTCTGTCAAGCGGGTCACCTCAGCCCGGACGCCACCGGCATCCTGCCCCGAACCGCTCGTGGATATCATCTGACCATACTCGCCGATGAACATTACTGTCACAAGCGCTACAAGTATTGTAACATTCCACATAACTCTAGTCACTATAGTATCGTGTTCTCTCATGATTTTTCCCTTCCGTTTTCTACCCCGGACGCTCCGCGCCCCAACGGTTTTGACAATTTATTTCTATCGAAGGACTCTTACTTAAATCCGAAGCAATGATATCACCCTCTATATTACAAAAGTGATACACACCTGTCTGCAAAAGCGATACACATCTATCTGCAAAAGCGATGCACACTTGTTTTTATCGGGAAGTTTGCGAGAAAGCTTAACGAATATTTGGAGAAACCCGGGAACAACACCCGCAAAAGCACCGGCGCGCTTTCTCAGAACGAAAAACCGCCACTCCTTTTCCAAAACGAAAAACCGCCACTCCTTTTCCAAAACGAAAAAACGCGCACGCCTTTTCTGAAGCGAAAAACCGGCACTCCTTTTCCAAAACGAAAAACCGGCGGGGATCAACCCACGCCGGTAATAAACGATACAAATGGAATTGTAAGAACAGAGAAGACCGTCGTAACTGCAACGGCCCCCGCGGCCACGTGCTCATTACCTCCGTTTTCCTTGGCCAACATGGTCGACAGCGCCGCAACGGGCGTCGACACCATGATAAGGAACACGGACTGAAGCATCTCATCATTTACATAATTCCTAACAATGAGAAGCACCAATATCGGTATCACGAGAAGCTTAAGCACCGAGAAAATCAGCAACTTGCCGCTGGTAAACACCTCTTTGATGGGCAGCTTGGCGAGCGATGCGCCGATAACAATCATACTCATGGAAACCGTAGTGTTACTTAAATTTGTAACAATAGTGTCCACCACCGTCGGAGTCTGCACACCCGAAAGCACGATGATAAGCGTGATGACGCTGGCCACCGTACCGGGATTCACAAGCTTTCTGAGCAGGAAGCCCGGCGAGGTGGCAGGGGTTTTCGAAACCTCTCCATTTTTGGCAGTTACCTCGGCCGCCAACTCTCCCGAAACCGGTGACTCTCCGGTGGATCCGGAGGTCAAATCCTCTCCGGCGGACGACGAAACCTCCACCTTCTTCACGTTCCGGGAGACCATGAGAACTCCCCAGGAGTAAAGCAATATGTTAAACGATATACCAAAGATGGCTCCGTAGATTAACGCCGTCGATCCATAAAGCGCCGAAAGAAGCGGTACTCCCATGAATCCTATGTTCGAAAAAACCATCATTACGCGGAAGAGGCCAATGTCGTCGGGGCGCACCCTCATAAGCGCCACGACCGGGTAGGACAAAATAATAAGCCCTGCGTACATGGCCAGCGAAAGCAGAAAAACATAGCCGAGAAACTGCGGTTCCATTCCCTCTTCCATCGAAACTGCGCCCGAAAGAATCAGGCAGGGGTTTGCGATATTTACAATAAACCACGAGAGCATGCCCTCGCTTCGGTCGTCTGAGATTTTTTTCTTGTGCATGGCATATCCGATTACCATAAATACGAACAACGCCAGCATCTGCTGTAATAAAATCATGTGATCTCCTATATGATTGCCGGGATTCCTTATAAAAATGTCCCGTGATATGATAATGAATTCGCCCGTCAAAATCAAGTGTCCGCGATGGAGCTGTTTCCTACGTGTGTTTCGCCATTTCCACTATTTCACCCGTAGCCCTCCAAAACCACCCGGGCTCCACTACGTGTGTTTCATCGAAAACGTTCTGCCACACGTAGCCTTCCCCAACTTGCTTTTTTTGCACTACGGGTGCTGAGGCGGTTTCCGGTTTTCACACGTAGTCACTTCGCTAACAAAAAATTTCGACTACGGGCATTTTGCCGAAACCGCTCTGCCACACGTAGCCTTCCCAAACTTGCTTTTTTGCACTACGGGTGCTGAGGCGTTTTCCGGTTTTCGCACGTAGTCAACTCGCACTAAACAAATAGCTTGCACGGATTTAGGTTAACATAACGCTAGTAATTATCCCCGCGCCGGCAGAACATTCGCAAAATC
>JAILAS010000063.1 GCA_024681495.1 Eubacterium sp.
GTTTGCCAGCTTACAGAAAATGCAATCGTCCTTCATCTTAAATCCTCCTATATACAATCCCTGTTCGGGAATATTTCATCGCTGCTCAATCCACTGAATCGGGAGGCCTTATCCGCCTGCGAAACCCCCGAATCGGGAAGCCTCATCCGCCTGCGAAAACCCCTAGAACGGGAAAACCTTATCGAGCATCTGCAGGGTCTTGAAGTTGCCCTTGGCTGTCATATCGCCCGTCATGAACACCTTCTGGAATGTGGCGTCGCCGTCGAGCACCGCCGCCAGCGTCTTCTCCGACATGCGCGCGAGCACGTCCGGCTCGAGGATTTCCTTATAGCCCACGTCGAGCTTATCCCCGTCGACCACGATGTAAAGGGGCTCCTTCATCCCGTCGATCAGTATCTGATAAGAGGCCGAAAATCCCAATTCCGGAAGGAAGCTCTCCTTCAGCTGCTTGAGGAAGGGGCCGTCCTTAAGCTCCTCACCGAGCTTCTCGCTGAAAATGCCGGCCAGCTCCTCGAGATCGCTCTTCTGCCTGCGCACGTAATCATCGTCCGAGATGTACTTCGAAAGCTGCTCGTTCTCCTGGGGGGTGAGGTCGTTCTGATGTGTCCTGGTGATAGACCTCTTCACCGCCTGGCTGCTGGAGGGAAGATCCACTATCTTCTGGGAGATGGTTCGGTAGACGTTCTCCGCCTTCTTCTCGATGAGTCGGGTGTACGCCTCATCGGCCTGGAACGCGGCCAGATCCTCCACGTATCCGCTCAGCCCCTCGCATGGGAGGCCTCCCAGCATGTCCCACGCGTTCCTGAGAGTGAGAAGGCCCTCCTTCTCGCCGTACGTGGTCGACATAACTACAGGCTGCATATACAGTCTGGAGATCTTCTCCTTATCTCCGTAGAGCCAGCAGGCGTCCAGAAACTGCTGCATCCAGCCGCCAATGCCTATCCATTCTACAGTGGTGGCCAAAATGATGCCATCCGCCTCTTTTAATGTCTGTGGAAGTGTGGTGATAGAATTCTTAAGCTCGTAGAGATTATAGCGCACCGTGGTGACTTTAAGCTCGTGGAGCACGTCCTCCATCTTATTGATAACGTAGAGAGTGGGGTCGTCCAATACCCCTCTACCCCCATAGTAAAGGTTGATCTTCATTATACCCTCCGGTCAATCTCTGCCCGGAACAAGCGCCCGTCCGAGTCAGCTTCATACTATTTAAGTATATTCATTTAGGCGCAGAAATTCAAGCCGACTTTGGCCTTCTGATGGTGAGGGTAAGAATGCCCGCCAAAACAAAGCCCGTCACCAGGCCGCCTATGTGCGCGGAATTGTTTATCCCCGACGAGCTGAATCCTATGTAGAGACTCAGAAGTATGAAGAATATCAGCCTTCGGGTGGACATTCCGGCATACATCCCTTTATGGTAGAGCACCTCGAAGAGTACTCCCCCGAGCACGCCAAAGACTGCGCCGGAAGCCCCTGCCGACACCACGTAATCGAGTGTGGTCATCTCGACGAGAAGGCTGAGCACATTGCCGGCCACGCCGGCAACCAGGTACAGAATAAGGAACCTCACCGGCCCCAGCGCATCCTCCATTATCTTCCCGATGAAGAAGAGGAGCAGCATGTTGCTCACTATGTGCTCGAGGTCGAAGTGAAGGAAGATGGGGGTGATGAGGGTCCACCACTGTCCCTGTTCCACGATGTTGCCGGCCCACATGGCGCCGTGACTGGCCATGTACTCGGCGTCCGAGGGATTGCCGACGATGCACATAACCAGAAATACCGCTGCGTTTATGATTATCAACCCTGCCGTGCAGGGGCTAAAGTATCTGTTCTCCATAATTAGAAAAGATAGCAGAGTTGGGTGGTAAAGTCAAACGCGCGGGATTACCTGAATATATACACCGCCTTTCCGAAGGTCACGTGGGCTCCCTGACGGAGCTTCACCTTTTCGCCGGGGGAAAGGATTTTTCCGTCCACCGTAGTGCCGTTGGTCGAGTTGCAGTCCTC
>JAILAS010000140.1 GCA_024681495.1 Eubacterium sp.
TCGGCCACCAGCTCGTCGTCGGTTACGGCCGGCACATACGAGCTCGTGAAGGGCACGGATTATACTGTCGCCTACGCCGACAATACGGACCCCGGTACTGCCACCGTAACCCTGACGGGTAAGGGCAACTATACGGGAACGGCCACGTTGTCGTTCACTATCGAGCAGTCCGTACTGGATATCGATAGCGGAGAGTTTACGGTCGAGCTGTCCAAGAGGGTTTACACCTACACCGGATCGGAGATCACTCCCTCGGTTATCGTGACCAGGACGACGGATGCTTCGACTAAGGCGCTAACGGAGGGGACGGACTACACCGTGACCTACTCCAACAACATCAACGTGGGAACCGGCTACGCGACGGTAACCGGAACCGGCGGATACGACGGAAGCGTGGTGCTTACGTTCAGCATTGTCAGCGACTCCTCCACATCGGACGGCACGGAGACCGACGACGACGGAACCGACGTGGTTTCCAACGACATTAACGACGCATACATCTACTACACGGACAGCTGGACATACACAGGAAATGACATAGAGCCCGAGGTCATCGTGAAGATGGCGACGGTCGGCGGCGGAAAGAGGCTGCTTACCGAGGGCACGGACTACACCGTACGCTACTCCAATAACCGCGACGTCGGAACTGACGCGGCAATAGCGCTCACGGGAGCCGGGGACTACGAGGATTCGTCAGCTACGGTATACTTCGAGATTACCCAGTATACGCTTAACGACAGCAACACATCCATCGATCCCGATACTTATACCTACACCGGAAGCGCCATTACGCCTACGGTCGTAGTGACCGGGGCGGAGCTGACCGAGGGTTCTGACTACTCACTCAGCTACTACAGCGACAGCGGATACAGCAATCTCCTCGACAGTGAGTCGGCTACCCTGACCACCGCGTCTACGGCCACCGATGCCGGAACCTACTACGTGAAGGTCGACGGACTCGATTCCAACGTGGGTGGCAGCGCCAAGGAGTCGTTTACAATCGAGCCGGCACAGATGTCTTCGTGTGAGGTAACTCTGGGAGACGAGAGCAAGGTTTACACCGGCAATCCCATCACCCCCTCGGTATACGTGACCTTCAACGGCAACATGCTTACCGAAGGCACCGACTACACGCTCATCTGGAGTAATAATACGGAAATCGGTACAGCCACAGTTAAGATAGTAGGAAAGGGCAACTTCACCGGAACCAAGGAGAGCTACTTCGAGATCACCGACGGATCCAGCAACTATAACTCCGGCGACGGCACCACGCCCCTGCAGACCAACGTCCTCGTCGTATCGGTTTCGTCCTACGTGACCGTCGGCACAGAGGCGGTGAGCGGCTATAGCACCTTCGAGGTTACGGGTTCGGGAACGGCGAACTACAAGTCCTGCGGAACGTCCGCCAGCGGCACGGTTACCATTCCCTCGAGCATAAAGATCACCGATGCGAACGGCAATGTGAGCGGTCCCTACAAGGTGACCCGAATCTCCGCCGGAGCGTTCAAGAACTGTAAGAAGGTCACGAAGGTAGTGGTTAACAGCATACACCTCGTCTCCATCGGAAAGAACGCGTTCAAGAACTGCACGAAGCTTAAGACTTTTAACTGCAAGTCAAGGCTCCTTAAGTCCATCGGCGCGAAGGCGTTTGCTAAGTGCTCGAATCTTAAGACCGTGAAGCTTAAGACCAACAAGATCACCTCGGTCGGAAGCAAGGCGTTTAAGACGATTAACAAGAAGGCCGTTATCAAGCTTTCGTCCAAGAGATACTCGGCGGTCAAGAAGCTTATCACCAAGTCGGGACTCAAGAAGGGTGTGAAATTTAAAAAGACCAGTTAATGGTTGACATAATATTAAGAGCCTGCCATGCGGCGGGCTCTTTTTTATTCGGAAATAGTCCTTGCACATTTTGAGGTATTTCACTATACTAGGAAGGTGAGTTGATTTTGCATTTTTTAGCATACATTCCGTATGCACTTCGCGTAAATACCCCTTTGCGCACTGTTCCGGATACATACAAAGAAAAGGAGAGCAATCTACAATGAGTAAGGAAGTTATTAAACCCTTCAAGAAAGTACTTGTCGCCAACAGAGGCGAGATTGCCATCCGCGTGTTCAGAGCTTGTAACGAGCTGGACATCCGCACGGTGGCCATTTACTCCAAGGAAGACAAGTATGCTATGTTCCGTACAAAAGCCGATGAGTCATACCCCCTGTCTGAGGACAAAGGACCCATCGACGCATATCTTGATATCGACAAGATTATTCGTATTGCTAAGTACGCCGGCGCTGACGCCATTCACCCCGGATACGGATTCCTTTCGGAGAATCCCCTTCTGGTGGAGGCCTGTGAGGCTGCCGGCATAACATTCATCGGACCTACCGCCGACATCATGAATCGCATGGGTGATAAGATCTCATCCAAGCAGATGGCTATCGACGCAAAGGTTCCCATCATCCCCGGTATCGATCATGCTATAAAGTACGCCGATGAGGCTAAGGAGATAGCGGAGAGAGTAGGATACCCCGTAATGCTTAAGGCATCGAACGGCGGTGGCGGACGCGGTATGCGTATCGTCGAGTCCTCCGAACAGATGGATAAGGAGTTCGAGGAGGCTAAGAATGAGTCCAAGAAGGCCTTCGGTGACGATCAGATCTTCATCGAGAAATACCTGAAGAACCCCAAGCATATCGAGGTTCAGATCCTCGGAGATAACTACGGAAACATCGTTCACCTCTATGACAGGGACTGCTCCGTGCAGCGCCGTCATCAGAAGGTGGTTGAGTATGCTCCCGCATTCTCCATTCCCGATGATACCAGGAAGGTCATCTTCGAGTCGGCCGTTCGCCTCGCCAAGAGCGTTGGATACAGAAACGCAGGTACCCTCGAGTTCCTCGTTGACCATGACAATAACCCTTACTTCATCGAGATGAATCCCCGTATTCAGGTGGAGCACACCGTTTCCGAGGAGATCACGGGCATCGACCTCGTCGCTTCCCAGATTCTCATCGCTGAGGGATATGCGCTCGACTCCGATATCGTTGGAATCGGCAGCCAGGAGGAGATTCCCTGCCTCGGCTACGCTATTCAGACCCGTGTTACCACAGAGGATCCCACCAACGGATTCCTCCCCGATACGGGTGAGATTTCCGTATACCGTTCCGGTTCGGGTGACGGCATCCGTCTGGACGGCGGTAACGCCTACACCGGCGCCAGGATTACTCCTTACTACGACAGCCTTCTGGTTAAGGTCATCTCTCACGGACGCACCTTCGACATGGCCATCGCCAAGTCCCTCCGTGCACTCCGCGAGATGCGTATCCGTGGTGTAAAGACCAACATCGCTTTTCTTATCAATGTGGTTAACCACGAGATCTTCCGCTCCGGTGAGTGCTACACCACCTTCATTGAGGAGACCCCCGAGCTCTTCGAGTTCGAGAAGAGTAAGGACCGTGCTACGAAGATCATCGAGTTCATCGGTGACAGGGTAGTAAACACCACCAAGGGTGAGAAGGCTGAGTACGAGAACCGCATTGTTCCCGAGTACGATAAGACCAAGTCGGTTTACGGCTCCAAGGACGAGTTCTTAAAGCTCGGCGCCAAGGACTTCACACAGAAGATTCTCAAGGAGAAGAAGCTCTACGTCACGGATACCACCATGCGTGACGCGCATCAGTCGCTGTTCGCTACGCGTATGCGTACCAAGGATATTGCCGGCGCGGCCCACGCCACGAACGCGTTCATGCAGAACGCTTTCTCCGTAGAGGCATGGGGCGGTGCCACTTACGATACCGCTTACAGATTCCTCAAGGAGTCACCCTGGAAGAGGCTCGAATACCTCCACGAGCGTATGCCGAACACCCTTATCCAGATGCTGCTTCGTGCGGCCAACGCCGTAGGATACACGAACTACCCCGACAACGTGGTTGAGGAGTTCATAAAGATGAGCGCCAAGAAGGGCGTGGATGTATTCCGTATTTTCGATTCGCTCAACTGGGTAGAGAACATGAAGATGCCCATCGACGTGGCACTCGGAACCGGAAAGATTGTCGAGGGTACCATCTGCTATACCGGAGACATCTCCAGCCCCAACGAGACTAAGTACACGCTCGATTACTACGTGAAGAAGGCTAAGGAGCTCGAGGCTCTTGGATGCCACATCTTCGCAATTAAGGATATGGCGGGACTTCTTAAGCCCCTCGCAGCCAAGACCCTTGTCAGCACGCTGAAGGAGGAGATTAACATCCCCATTCACCTTCATACGCATGACTCGTGCGGTAACGGTGTTTCCACCGTGCTTATGGCCGCAGAGGCAGGAGTCGACATCGTCGACCTCGCCATCGAGTCCATGAGCTCATTCACGTCTCAGCCTTCGCTGAACGCCGTCGTTGAAGCGCTCCGCGGAACCGAGAGAGACACCGGACTCGACTTCGAGGAGATGGACGAGCTCAGCCGCTACTATGCGCGCATTCGTCAGGTTTACTCTCAGTTCGAGAGCGGCATGAACGCTCCGAACGTTGAGATTTATAAGTACGAGATTCCCGGAGGACAGTACTCGAACCTCCTCGCCCAGGTTAAGTCCATGGGCGCGGGCGAGCACTTCGAGGAGATCAAGGCCCTCTACAAGGACGCCAACGAGCTGCTCGGAAACATCGTAAAGGTTACTCCCTCGTCCAAGGCGGTCGGAGACCTTGCGATCTTCATGTTCCAGAACGGACTCACTAAGGACAATATCCTCACCGAGGGTGCATCGCTTTCGTACCCCGACTCCATCGTATCCTACTTCCAGGGCATGATGGGTCAGCCCGAGGGCGGATTCCCCGAGGAGCTCCAGAAGATCGTGCTCAAGGGTGTAGAGCCCATCAGCGTTCGCCCCGGTTCGCTTCTCGATCCCGTTGACTGGGATTCCATCAAGAAGCACCTCAACGAGATCCAGGATCTGTCCGGATTCGACGAGGAGGCCGTACACCAGAAGGCCATCAGCTACGCGCTGTACCCCGCGGTTTACGACGACTACTGCAAGCACTTCCAGGAGTACTCGGACGTTACCCGCCTTGAGTCTCACGTATACTTCTACGGACTTAGAATCGGCGAGGAGACATCTCTTCGAATCGAAGAGGGTAAGGACCTCATTATCAAGCTCATCGCGGTATCCGATGCCGACGACGAGGGCATGAGGACCGTAACCTTCGAGGTCAACGGATCCCGCCGTGCCGTTAAGGTGCTCGATAAGGGCCTGGAGGTATCCGGAGATAACAAGCTTAAGGCCGACAAGTCGAACCCCAAGCACCTCGGATCCACCATCCCCGGAACCGTTGGAAAGATCATGGTCAAAGAGGGAGACGAGGTAACCGTGAACATGCCTCTTATGACCGTAGAGGCCATGAAGATGGAGACCACCGTCGTATCGAAGATAGACGGAACGGTAGACAAGATCTACGTCGAAGAGGGAGACTCCGTGAAGCCGGAAGACCTCATGATGAGCTTCCACCTCGCGAAGTAGTATCGATATCAGAATTTAATAATGGGCTGTTGGTAGGCGTTCGGTCTGCCGACGCCCGTATGAGAAAACTGCAGATTGCGGCGGATGTCTTCACTGAGGATGTCCGCCGTAATTATTTTTGCTGCGGTGGGAGAAAGGGCTTTTTCCCAGCCCGAAAGCCCCGTGAGCACGGGGATGGATGCGGCATTTTTAATTTCGGAGACGAGCCTCGAAGCCTCGTTTCTAAAGCCCAGGATGCGGGCGTAGAGAGCGTCTTCGCGCCCGACGGACTCCATGAGCGCATCGTCCATGCGGAGCACGATCCGGGTGAGGATCCTGGAGATTCTCGACAGGGTGAGGGTGCGGTTTTGCATGGAATCACACAGCTCCCCGAAGGAGTAAGCACTGTCGCGCAATGAGACGATCCGGCCTGCAATACCGTCGTCTCCGCCGGTGTATCCGAGCAGTTCCTCCCTGCTCAGCGTCGACAGGCGGTAGTGCACGAGCGCAGAGAGGTCGTCCTCGGAAATGAGGAGGTTCTGGTCGGCGTTTGCCGCGAGGGTTTCGTACGCCGCGTCGGGCATGAGTCCGCGGAGGGATTCGAACGTGTCACCGGGAATACCGGCGGAGTTACGCGAAACTCCGGCTACAGATCCCGAACTGCTTAATAGAACGTTCCTTATGTATGACGATGAGGGGTAGGAGCCCTGAACCCCTTCGCCGTGGCCGGCGCCGACGCGCTCTATCACGCGTGGTGAGATGCCGCAGCCCGGTGCTTCGGGACAGCCCGGTGCTTTGGAGGCGATTGGTGCTTTGAGACCGGCCATCTGCGTTATGTCAACCGGATTGCCGGCAGGCGCGGCATTAAGCGCCTTCAGGTAGGAGATGGCCAGTATGTTGTTCGGAGAGTCCAGGAGGACTGCGGTTTCCTCGCCCGCCACCTCTGCCAGGGCCTTTCGGCTGGCTGCGGGGTAGGAGAGTCCTCCGGCGAGCGCGGACTTGAGAGCCGCCCTGTACTCATCCGTTTCGGACGCCAATACGGCCGCGGCCCTTTCGAGGGCGGCAACATCGCCGCATTCCGCGCCGAACCCGAGAGTGTCTATGCAGCCGAGGCCCCTGAGGATCCTGACTGCGCCGGATGCGAAATCGTCGGCAGACGCGAGGGCGAAGACGCCCGGGAACTCTATCACCATGTCCGCGCCACAGCGCAATGCGACCCCGGCGCGTTCGTACTTATCCATTATGGCGGGGGCGCCCCTCTGTACGAAGTCGCCGCTCATCAGCGCCACGACGAAGCGCGCGCCGGATTGACGCCTGATTTCGTCGAATAGATGGACGTGCCCGTTGTGCATGGGATTCAGTTCACATATTACCGCTGCTGTTTTCAAATGAGACTCCTTAAAATTGTAATGGTAAAAATGCGTCATAACCCTTGCAAACAGGGGAATGAAGCATTATAATTACGGGTGTTATGTTAATAATAACATATTTTCTTATTATCTACTAATTTTGAGTCTAGGGGAGGTATATTTCAAAATGGCTAAAAGACCGGATCATTTACCCGCGGGGGAGGAGCCCATCGAGGGCGGATTTACTCTGACCAGAATGCTCCTTCTGTTCACGTTGCTGCCCACCATCTGTATCGGTATTGCGGTACTTATAGTGGCAGGACTGACGGTTAAGAGCACCATCACGGAGAGAATCGAAAACACGCTGCATGTATCCAACATGCAGATGAATGACTACTGTCACGACTGGTACATCGAGGAGGGCGAAGAGGCCTTCACCAAGGAAGAGGGCAAGGAGTACGACTACGTCGATGAATTCGTTGACGCAGGGCTCTACATGACCGTCTTCATTGGGGACACCAGGTGCATGACGTCCATCACGGATTCGACGGGCGCTCGCATCGAGGGGACCACGGCTTCCGACGAGGTAATCGCCGCATGTCTCGAGGGCGGGGAGGAGTACACCTCCGACAATGTTGTGATCGACGGGGAGAGGTATCTGGTTAATTACCTTCCGATGTACGATGATTCCGATAACATCGTCGGGATGACTTTCACCGGAATGAAGTACACGACCGTTTCCAACGGAGTTTTCCGTACGGTTCTTCAGATGTCTGTCATCGCAGGTATCGTTGCGGTTATCTTCATTATCCTCTGCGTTCTCTTCGCCATGAAGGTTCGCCGTCCGTTCAGGGAAATCAATGAGACCCTGCGTCAGTTCGCCGGCGGTAATATCAGTGGTGAAATCAATGTGCGCAGTACCGTTACCGAGAATAAGCAGATGATACGCTGCCTCGAGGTTATGCAGGAGAATTTCCGAAAGACCATCGGAGATGTAAAGGGCGGCGCCGATTCCCTGTCAGGCGGAGTGGTCGACGTGGAGAGGCTTTCGTCCGACAGCTCTGAGTCCGCTGAGCAGATTTCGGCGGCGGTTGACGATCTTGCGAACGGTGCCACATCAATGGCGCAGAACGTTCAGGATCTGAACACCGAGGTCATTCAGATGGGTGAGAAGGTCGAGGAGATAAACGACAACCTCAATCTGCTCGTCGAGAATGCGGAGAACATGGAGGAGGTCAACGCGGAGGCCGCAAGGTCCATGGAGGGAGTGCTTGAAAGCTCCAGGACCACGACGGATGCCGTTAAGTCTATCAACAACCAGATTATCGTAACGAACGATTCGATCAACAGAATCAACGAGGCCATCGAGCTTATCATCAGCGTGGCCAGCCAGACCAAGCTCCTTTCGCTCAACGCCTCCATCGAGGCCGCCAGGGCGGGCGAGGCAGGAAAGGGATTCGCTGTCGTCGCAGACTCCATAAGCGATCTTTCCGAGCAGTCCAATGAATCGGCGACCACCATCAGGGGCATCGCCGAGGAGATTCTCCAGAACTCCAATGAGTCCGTGGAGCTCGCGGGCAGGATTCAGGAGATCATCGACGGAGAGCAGGAGGCTGTTCGCAGCACTCAGGAGAAGTTCGACCAGCTGCATCAGGCCATCAGCAGGAGTATCGAAAATATTCGACTCATAGAGACGACCACCGGAGAGCTCAATGACATCAAGCTCGAGCTTACTTCCAACGTGACCGATCTTTCGGCCATAAGCGAGGAGAACGCCGCCAGCAACGAGGAGGTTGCGGCTTCGGTTGCTACCATCGTTAACAGCGTCGACGAGATTGCCAACAGGATGAAGGACATGAATGATATGTCCGGCGATCTGGAGGACTCCGTTTCCTACTTTAAGTAGAGATAATAACGCAATTATTAACCCGCAGGCTGCGTTTGCACCGCCTGCGGGTGTTTTTGTGCAATTTCGTCATAATGGCAGGCCAATTTCATCAATCTTTTACTTGTTGAATAAAGAATAAAACGTTATAATATATAGGCTAATGACTAACCCGGCCGGCAGTGTTCCGGTCGGTTTGTAATGGGTACTAAAATACTTAATTTCATTTCTTTAAGGAGGAATACAAATGTCATTCATTGAAACCATCAAAGAAAAAGCTAAGAAAGACAAGAAGCTGATCATCCTGCCGGAGAGCGAGGACGATCGCACATACAAGGCAGCTGCTCAGGTTCTCGAAGAGGGTACTGCTGACCTTGTTATCATCGGTAAGGAAGCCGATATTGCTGCCAAGGCAAAGGAGAACGGCGTGGATCTCTCCGGCGTTAAGACCGTAGATCCCGAGACCTCCGACAGGCTTCAGGCTTATATCGATAAGTTCGTTGAGCTTCGCGGACACAAGGGAATGACTCCCGAGAAGGCTCGTGAGACCCTCCTCAGCGACTATCCCACCTTCGGTATTCTTATGCTTAAATGCGGAGATGCTGACGGACTCGTTTCCGGTGCATGCCACTCGACCGCTGACATTCTTCGCCCCGCACTTCAGATTCTGAAGACCGCTCCGGGCGCACCCATGGTTTCCTCATTCTTCATCGTTGACGTACCTAACTGCGACCTCGGTGAGAATGGCATTTTCATGTTTGCTGACTGCGCTCTTGAGCAGGATCCCGATTCCGAGAAGCTTGCCAATATCGCATATCAGTGCTCCGCATCTTTCAAGGAGCTCGTTGGTGCCGACGCACGTATCGCTATGCTTTCCCACTCCACTTACGGTTCTGCTAAGCATGCGCTCGTTGACAAGGTACATGACGCAGTTCAGATCGCGCACGAGAAGTATCCCGAGCTCGATGTGGACGGAGAGATGCAGCTTGACGCAGCCATCGTTGAGTCCGTAGGCCAGTCCAAGGCTCCCGGCTCCAAGGTTGCAGGTAAGGCAAACGTACTCGTATTCCCCAATATCGATGCAGGTAACATTGGTTACAAGCTTGTTCAGCGCCTTGCTAAGGCTGACGCTTTCGGCCCCGTTCTTCAGGGTATCGCCGCTCCCGTCAATGACCTTTCCAGAGGCTGCTTCGCCGAGGATATCGCCGGTGTAGTTGCACTCACCGCAGTTCAGGCACAGAACACAGCATCCAAATAATCACATTTAAACAAGGAGATTTACACAATGAAAGTCTTAGTCATCAATTGCGGCAGCTCTTCACTGAAGTATCAGCTTATTGACTCTGATTCAGAGGAAGTACTCGCCAGCGGTCTTTGCGAGAGAATCGGTATTGACGGCGCTCTCACCTATCAGCCCGCAGGTTGCGATAAGATCAAGTCCACGCCCGCTATGCCTACCCATAACGAGGCTATCCAGCTGGTTCTTGACGCTCTCGTTAATCCCGAGAACGGCGTAATCAAGGACCTCTCCGAGATCGGTGCAGTTGGACATCGTATCGTGCACGGCGGTGAGAAGTTCACCAAGTCCGTTATCATCGACGACGAGGTAATCAAGGCTATCGAGGATTGCAATGACCTTGCACCCCTTCATAACCCCGCCAACCTCATCGGTGTTCGCACCTGCCAGAAGCTTATGCCCGGCGTGCCCATGGTAGCAGTATTCGATACCGCTTTCCATCAGACCATGCCCGCCAAGGCTTACATGTACGGACTTCCCTACGAGTACTATGAGAAGTACAAGGTTCGCCGCTACGGCTTCCACGGAACCTCTCATGACTTCGTTTCCCACAAGGCTGCAGAGCTTATGGGCAAGAAGTACGAGGATCTTAAGATCATCGTTGCTCACCTCGGAAACGGCGCATCCATTTCCGCAGTAAAGGATGGCAAGTGCCAGGATACCTCCATGGGACTTACTCCCCTTGAGGGCCTTGTAATGGGAACCCGTTCCGGTGATATCGATCCCTCCATCATGGAGTTTATCGCAGGTAAGGAGAACCTCGACATCGCAGGCGTTATGAACGTCCTCAACAAGAAGTCCGGTGTCCAGGGTATTTCCGAGCTTTCTTCCGATTTCCGTGACCTCGAAGAGGGCGCAGATTCCGGCAACGAGAAGGCTAAGCTTGCAATGGAAGTATTCGCATACAAGGTAGCCAAGTACATCGGCTCCTATGTTGCAGCGCTTAACGGCGTTGATGTAATTGCCTTCACCGCAGGTATCGGCGAGAACGCTCCCACCATCCGTAAGATGGTACTGAGCTATCTTGGATATCTCGGAATCGGTCTCAACGAGACTGAGAACGGAAAGCGCGGCGAGGATCTGACCATCTCCACACCTGATTCCAAGGTTACCGTAATGGTTATCCCCACCAACGAGGAGCTTTCCATCGCTCGTCAGACTGTAGCACTCCTTAAGTAATTTCGAAGTGAGGTGATTGTAATGGCTGTCAAGAAGAACAACATGTCAAAGGAAGACCTTATTTCTGCACTTTCCTTCAGTGGCAAAGATGAGCCCAGGGGAATTACCGGGGACGATGAGGAGAGGGCCAACTACGACATGGCCAGCAAGTCTTTGACCGACTTGAAGCATTACACTTCGCAGGAAATGACGGATGCACTGACGTATTTTGAGAAGTTCGCACCCGGAAATACGGACATGAACCGCATCGCATACAATGCGATTGCGATGTGCTTGTATCATGGGTGGAGCTAGAGTACGAGACGAGAACGAGCGATAGCGAAGTTCGAATCCGTACGAAGCCTGTCCAGAGCTTAACGAGCCAAGCCCAAAGGGCGCAGGGGAGTTTAGCGATTGGACTGAGCTAGAGTACTAACACGCTTTTATACATTTACAGTAAATTTTTATATTCTTAGACACAGAAAGGAACAACACCATGGATAGAACAC
>JAILAS010000198.1 GCA_024681495.1 Eubacterium sp.
TGCCCGACGTAATAGAGCTCAGGAACCGTCTGCTGCCCGAGACCGAAAGGATAAGAAACATCGCGGTCGACCTGAACGACACCTCCTGGTTCGACGAGATTGACACCGCCAACGGCGCTGTGTTTATCGCCGCCGGCGTATTCTACTACTTCACCAGGAGTCAGATGAAGGCCCTGCTGACGGCCATGGCCAAGCGCTTCCCGGGCTGCAAACTCGCCTTCGATGCGGCAGGTAAAAGAGCCGTGAAGCTCATGCTTAAGACGTGGGTGAAGGACGCCGGAATAACAAGCATCAGCGAGTACTTCTCGGTCGACAGCCCCGAGAACGACGTGGCACCCTGGCTCCCGGGCGTAAAGCTTACCTACCGCGGCTACATGCTGGGATACAACGACCTGCGCGATCCGAGCGTGTCAGGCCTCTTCCGCTTCATGTCCAAGATAGCCGACGGATTCATGAAGATGAGAATTCTCCGGTTGGACTTCTAAAAAATCTATGCCCTCACCTTTGGCGGAATGCAAAGGCGAGGGTTTTTTCATATCATAAACTTTTTTACACCATCCATTATTTTTTTATGGTACTATATTTTTTAACAGGGGTTCCTTTAGTTTAAAGGAGGAAAATATGAAAAAGAAATTCAATCAACTACTCGCCGTCGCTCTTTCGCTAGCGATGGTGGTGGGCTTCGTGTACTCTACGCCGCCCACCGAAGTAAGCGCAACCGTCCAGGAGCTTCACGAGGACATTCACAACAGCTACACCGAAGACTATAACTACGACGAGAACTTCACATTCGACTTTGCCGGTTCTTCCGCCGGAGACATCTACTCGGTAAGGATCGACAACTACGACAGCCTTTCGGTTTGCCTCGAGGTCAAGGTCGATGAATACCTGACGGATGGTGAAGACTACGGCATCACCGGATATTTCACCCACGACGAGACCGCGGCCTACTCCATCCCTCACGAGTGGAAATTCCCTCTGGAAGTGGACAACAACTATGGCTCAGACCCCCAGTACTTCTACATCAAGATTGGAAAGGACATCCCATCTGACACAAACTGCACTTATGATTTCACCATCACCATGACCTGCCAGGATGACTGCGAACACTGTAAGGACGAGAGCACCGTAAACCGCGAATACGCCACATCTACGGAGCACACCGTAACATATGACTGCGCTTGGTGCGGAAAGAATAAGGCATTCGAAGAAACCGGTGCACACAGCGGATTCGCAGCCACCGGAGAGGCTTCTACCGACACCACCCACTACGTGGCCTGCGCCGTATGCGGTTACCGGAAGTCTGTAAGCTGCTCTTTCACCGAGACCGGCTACGAAAAACTCAACGGCAACTGCCATTACAAGCAGGTATGCTGCAGCGAATGCACGAACGTGGAGTCCTCCACCGCCCAGAAACACACTGTGGTAAACGGAAAGTGCAAGTATTGCGGAACCAAGGTGGTAACGCCGGGCAAGACCAAGATTAAGAAGATCACGAAGCTCACGCCCACCAAGAACAAGACGACCGTTACCGGTCACTGGGCCGGCAGCTCCTGGATTCCCTCTTCGACGGGCACATCGTATAAGTATCCTCTTAAAATAAAGTTCAAGAAGGCCAAGAACGCCAAAAAATACATCATCAGCCTGAAGAAGCCCTCGACCACGCTCGACAGCCTCTCCGGACTCACAGTAACCAAGAAGACTACCTACACCTTCAAGAACCCCACCAAGGGAGCCAAGGCCAAGAAGATTACCATCTACATCACCCCCGTCAGCAAGACGGGCACGTACGGTAAGACGGTCAAGAAGAAGGTAAAGCTCAAGCAGCCCTAAGTTTTACAGCATCAGCAATCACAAACAGCTTTGTTTAAATTAAAGAGAACCCCAAAATCCCCCACATCCACGGATGCGGGGGATTTAGCATTCTGTACGCCCGTAAGGCTACATCACTTAATCACGGTAGTCTTATCTATCTTCGATTTCTTAATCTTTTTCTTCAGCTTCTTCTTATACTTCGAGGTCATCTTAAGCTTGATCTTAGCCTTCTTGCCCAGCCCCTTAAACGCCTTTTTGCCGACCTTCTTAACGCCGGTCGAGTAAATGATCACTTTCTTGATCCCGCTGCATTTGAAGAATGCCTTCTTACCGATGTTGGTTATATTCTTGCCGATTATGACCTTCTTTATGGAGGTGTCCTTCGCAAACGCGCCGTTGGCAATCTTCGTAACCTTATAGGTCACACCCGCCCTGGTGACAGAGTCCGGAATAACAATCACCTTGCCCGATCCGCCGGTCACCGTAATCGACGAACCGACGATCTCACACTCGATCGTACACACGGCGGACCCGTAACGTACCGTGACTGTGAATGCGGAGGACTGCCCCGACCCCGAGGTATCGACCAAGGTATCAACGCTGCTGCCGGACGTGCTTTCAGAGGAGCTTTCGGCGCCGCTGCCCGATGACGAGCCCGCGTCGGAAGAATCACTGTCCGAAGAGGACGAATCATCGCCCGATGAAGAACTGTCCGTGGAGGACGAACCGTCATCCGAGGAAGAACCGTCCGTGGAGGACGAACTGTCATCCGATGAAGAACCGTCCGTGGAGGACGAACCGTCATCCGATGAAGAACCGTCCGTGGAGGACGAACCGTCATCCGAGGAAGAACTGTCCGTGGAGGACGAACCGTCATCAGATGAAGAACTGTCCGTGGAAGACGAACTGTCGTCCGAAGTGGAACTGTCCGTGGAAGATGAACTGTCGTCCGAAGAGGAACTGCCCGTGGAAGACGAACTGTCGTCCGAAGAGGAACTGTCCGTAGAAGACGAGCTGTCGTCCGAAGTGGAATCGTCTGTGTCCGTAGCATCCGACGTGGAGGTGGTCGTACCGTCAGTCGTGGACGTGGTCGTGGTAACGTCCACCACCATCGCCTCGCTCTCTGAGTAATCTATGAATATGGTGGCGCATCCGCTGTCCGTGTAGTTATCCCTGACCATTACCACCCTGATATAGGTGTCGGCCGTAACGGTAAGCGACTCGCCGCAGATACATTTAACGTCGTTTATAGCGGGAGAATCGTCGGTACTGTCGAACTCGTCCGCAGACGCGATGTAGTAGTAATCGACATCGAGACTGCCGGAGTTTTCGAAAGTAACGGTCCTGTATCCCTTAGATTTGGCTACGCCCGCCGATATGGTGCCGGCATCAAGGGTCCCATCAACATCAACTACCGTCAGCGTATCGGTACTTTCATCGTACGCATCGTAATTGCACTCGGGATTCTCCCTAATCGAGCTGCATGTGGTATGATAGCTCAGACTGCCGAAATACGTGTCATCCCTCATAAAATAAGTATATATACATACCGAAGAATTGTCACAGTCGTCCCAGGTGCAGTCCACGTTATACCACTTATAGTCCACCCTCACCCTGTTCCATGCGTGAGAGCTCGATATATTTACCAGGGCATCCACGCCGCAGGCATTGCACAAAAGCTCGAAAGCAGCGGCGTAACCGGCGCAGACTGTCTGATCCGTGCAAAAGAAGCTGTAGATGGTCTGATCCCCATCAATGCGCTGGTCGAGGTCATCTACTAATTCAGTATCATACACTGTATTCGCACAGACATAATCGTGAACCTCTTTGGCTATCTCGCACTCATCGGTGGTCGTCACGCCGTCCACGAACTCACCCACCTCGCTTAGGACGGCGGCATTTATCTCATCGCGAAATGTACCGCTGACGAAGTCCTCGTCCACAGAAATTGTAACCGTGTATGTATATACCCCGTGCTCCTGGGAATACGAGCAACTAATGCCACCACCTAAAAAGTAGTACTGGGGATTATCATAAATCAAAGTATAAAGTAAATTATAAATATCCTCAGAGCTGCTTATATCTCCGTTACAATCCTCGACCGTCACCGTCACCGAGGAATCACAATCCTCCCCGTTCGTAAGGATATCGAGGCACGCTGCATCCATGGCATCGAGCACGGCTCTGTAGTCCGAGCCCATGATATTGTAATAGTAGTTGGATGAAAAGTCGGACCAGTCGGAGCTGTCGGTGTAAGACTTGAGGATGGAGCTATTTGCCTCGGCCACGGTCACGCCGGTCTCTTCAACGACCTCCTCGACTGTGGTTCCAAGCGCCTCCTCGGCAGTGGCCACGAGTTCCTCGTAGTATTCCCTGCCTTCTTCCACCTCTTCCTCGGTGGCATCCACTATCTTTGCCTCGGGGAGAATGAGGTCTCCGGTCCTTTCGGTAAGGTCGACCGAGTCAGCGGCTGCCGCATTGGCGGCCGAATCGGAAGAGTCGGTCGCCGCCTCCTGCGCCGACAATTCGATTACCTCAGCCTCATCGGTGGAAACCACATCTTCGGAGGTTTCGGACTCTGCTGACCCTTTTTCCGCAACAGACGTCTCCCGCTGACTGAACATATATGACGATCCCGACTGCGTAGTCAGGAGCAATGCAGCTATAATAACTGCTATGAGAGGCTTAAACTTTCTATTCTTCATCACGTAATCCCTTCCGGTATAAAAAAAGACACCCGTCGGGGCGCCCAAAAAAGTGCAACCCGACTACCCATACGGCTCGTGGCTTTGCGTCACGCGGTTTCCCTGCGCTTTGCCAACTGATTCAATTTACTCCCCGTACGGCTCAAAATGATTTTCTCATTTACAAACCATACTTTTAGACACTATACTATCATTGCACAAAGTAAGTCAAGACTAACGCCCGTATTTTATGCACCTTTCACCTTTCTTTTTGCCCCCTAAAAGTGTTATCATTCAAGGGCAGCAGTCTACTGACAATCCCTTCGAAAGAGGTTTATTTTTATGGAACAATACAACGTAACAGGAATGAGCTGCGCCGCCTGCAGCGCCAGGGTCGAAAAGGCCGTATCCAACCTGCCCGGCGTCGAGAGCTGTGCGGTGAGCCTTCTGACCAACTCCATGGGTGTGGAGGGAACGGCCAGCCCGGCAGAGATAATAGAGGCCGTGGAAAAGGCCGGGTACGGCGCATCGTCCATGAGCACAGACACCGCATCCGCCGCCGATGACATGAAGGCCCGCGAGGAAGCGCTTAAGGACACGCAGACTCCGCTTCTGGCGAAGAGGCTCGTGACGTCCCTCGTCTTTTTGCTCGCGCTCATGTACATATCGATGGGCCACATGATGTGGGGCTTCCCTCTCCCGGCGGTCTTCGAGAATCACGTGCTCACGGCGACGGTCGAGATGCTTTTGGCCATCGTCATAATGATAATAAACAATAAATTCTTCACCAGCGGCTTTAAGACCCTTATCCACGGCGCGCCCAACATGGACACGCTCGTGGCTATGGGCTCGGGCGCGTCCTTCGTGTACTCCGTGGCACAGCTGTTTATAATGATCGTCGCCATGGGTGACGGGGATACGGCCACGGTGGATAGTTGCGCCATGAACCTCTACTTCGAGTCGGCCGCGATGATCGTGACTCTCATCACCGTCGGCAAGCTCCTCGAGTCCATGAGTAAGGGAAAGACCACCGACGCCTTAAAGAGCCTCATGAAGCTGGCCCCGCAGACCGCCACGCTCGTGGTGGACGGCGTGGAAAAGGAAGTAAGCATCGACATGGTGCACGAGGGCGACATCTTCGCGGTGCGCCCGGGCGAGAATATCCCGGTGGACGGCGTTGTCCTCGAGGGCGTGACTGCCGTCAATGAATCCGCGTTGACGGGCGAAAGCATCCCCGTCGACAAGGCGGAGGGCGACAGGGTATCGGCCGCGACCATGAACCAGTCCGGCTACATCAGGTGCCGCGCCACGCGCGTAGGCAAGGACACCACCCTCTCCCAGATTATCCGCATGGTCTCCGACGCGGCTGCCACGAAGGCCCCGCTGGCCCGCATTGCGGATAAGGTGAGCGGCATCTTCGTCCCCTCGGTCATCGGCATTGCGCTCCTGACTCTGGTGGGATGGATGCTCGTGGGACGCGAGTTCTCGTACGCCATCGCACGCGCCATCTCCGTGCTGGTTATCAGCTGCCCCTGCGCTCTGGGACTGGCCACCCCCGTGGCCATCATGGCCGGCAGCGGCACCGGCGCCAGAAACGGAATCCTGTATAAGACCGCATCCTCCCTGGAATCCCTGGGCAGGACGCAGATCGTGGCCCTCGACAAGACGGGCACCATAACGAACGGCACCCCCGTGGTGACGGACATATTGCCGGCCGACGGCATAGACGAAAACGAGCTGCTCATACTCGCCGCATCCCTTGAGAAGGGAAGCGAGCATCCCCTGGCCGCCGCCGTGACGCAGGCAGCGGAGGGAAAAGAGCTCTCGGAGGTAAAGGAATTCACGGCCCTCCCGGGTAAGGGGCTGACCGGCAACGTGGCGGGCTCATCTCTCACCGGCGGAAGC
>JAILAS010000216.1 GCA_024681495.1 Eubacterium sp.
GGACAGGAATTTGTCTGCTGAAGCAGACCCGAATCCGGCGCGCAAGACTCGCGAGCGAGTCTTGACTTTGGAAAGGAGATTATGCCATGAAAGTTGCAGTCAGATATTACACGAGAGGCGGAAACACCGGAAAGCTCGCCAAAGCCATCGCAGAGGCCGTGGGAGTAGAGGCCCTCACGACGGATTGTCCCCTGGAAGGGGACGTGGACGTATTGTTCCTCGGAAGCTCGGTTTACGCGTATGGAGTGGACGATGAGGTAAAGAAGTTCGTCGCGGGCATTGACGTCAAGGTGGGTAAGGTTGTAAACTTTAGCACGGCAGCATTGGTCAAGTCCACATACAAGCAGGTTGGAAAGCTCCTTTCCGCCAAGGGCATCGCCCAGGCGAAGGAGGAGTACTATTGCAAGGGTTCGTTCGGCCCGATGCACAAGGGAAAGCCCGACGAGGCAGACCTTAAGGCGGCGGCCGATTTCGCGAAGAGGATTGTAAATGGCTGAAAACAGCGTAAAAAAACAGAAGGGCAAGGGTTCTGAAACCGCGAAGTCTCCTGACGGGCAGGCGGCTAAGTACCCGCAGCTTTTGCTTGATAATCAGCTCTGCTTTCCGCTCTATGTCTGCGCCAGGGAAATCGTAAACCTCTATACTCCCTACCTGAAGGAGATCGATCTTACGTACACGCAGTACGTCACGATGATGGTCATGTGGGAGGAGAAGAGCGTACGCACCCGGCACCTTCAGGAGAGGCTCTTCCTCGACAGCGGCACGCTCACGCCGGTCATTAAGAAGCTGGTCGAGAAGGGGCTCGTCACCAAGGAGCGCTCGAAGGATGACGCGAGGGACCGCATTGTCACCCTGACCGATGAGGGTGAGGCGCTCGCCGATAAGGCGGCGAAGATACCCGAGCAGGTGGGGATGTGCCTTCGACCCACGGAGGATATTCCGGCCATGTACGATGGATTGAGGGCCTTCATGGAGCAATTCGGACAGAGGCGCTCGAAGGACCGGACCGGGAAATAGTGGCGTCCGGGAGACCGGAAGCCGACAGACTTAGGAGAGATTATGTTTAGAGAGATGAGAAGATTCAAGCAGAAGCTTGAGCAGGCGGAGTGCATTGAGATTTTGAAAAACGAGCTTCGCGGAGTGCTTTCGGTGCTCGGCGACGACGGTTATCCTTACGGAATGCCCCTCGATCACTTCTATGACGAGGAGACCGGGAAGCTTTACTTCCACGGCGCATCCGAGGGACACAGGGTAGACGCCGTGCGCGCCTGCGATAAGGTTTCGTACTGCGTTTACGACGCGGGATACCGTAAGGAGGGCGACTGGGCCTTAAATATAAAGAGCGTTATCGTCTTCGGCAGGATGAGCGAGCTCACGGATATCGCCGAGGTGGAGAGCGTGTGCAGGAAGCTTTCGCACAAGTTCACCAACGACGAGGAATACATCGACAACGACGTCGCAAAGAATCTTAAATATGTCAAGGTGTTCGCGTTGACGCCCGAGCATATCTCGGGAAAACTGGTCAACGAGTCATAGGGCCACGGGAGTTCTGATCCCGGAATCGCGCCCGGCGGACGCCGCTCTTCGACAAAGTTTTAACGTAAATTGACAACGGTTTAAAATCTTTTATAATAGAATTCGGCGGCTTTACGGCCGTCGAAGTATTGTTTTGATACTCTGTTAAAAATCAAAAAAGGAGATAGGAAAATGGGTTTTATTCAATATGAAACTGACGGCTTTGTTGGGATTCTCACCATCGACCGTCCCAAGGCATTAAACGCCCTTAACAGCGAGGTTCTCGCGGACCTTGATGCGGCCATCGACGCCATCGATCTTGACGCCGTTCGCGCCCTCATCATTACCGGCTCGGGCGACAAGTCCTTCGTGGCCGGCGCAGACATAGGAGAGATGAGCACACTCACCAAGGCACAGGGCGAGGAGTTCGGCAAGAAGGGAAATGACGTTTTCCGCAAGCTCGAGACTCTTCCCATCCCCGTAATCGCTGCCGTAAACGGCTTCGCGCTCGGCGGCGGATGCGAGCTTTCGCTCTCTTGCGACATCAGAATCTGCTCTGAGAACGCTGTATTCGGTCAGCCCGAGACAGGCCTGGGAATCACTCCCGGCTTCGGCGGCACGCAGCGCCTGGCCCGCACCATCGGTGTCGGCATGGCTAAGCAGCTCATCTACACCGCTAAGAACATCAAGGCTGACGAGGCATATCGCATCGGCCTGGTAAACAATGTGTATCCCGTTGAGCAGCTCATGGACGAGGCTAAGAAGCTGGCGTCCACCATTGCAGCCAACGCACCCATTTCCGTTCGCGCATCCAAGAAGGCTATTAACGACGGTCTTCAGGTGGATATAGATAAGGCAATCGAGATAGAAGAGAAGCTCTTCGGCTCATGCTTCGAGTCCGAGGATCAGATAGAGGGTATGGCCAACTTCCTCAGGAAGAAGGACGACCCCGCAAAAGTTAAGCACGTAGCGTTTAAGAACGCCTAGAGAAGGAGGAAAAACAATGATAGTAGGTGTAATCGGCGCCGGCACAATGGGTTCCGGCATAGCACAGGCATTTGCACAGTGTGACAAGGTAGAGAAGGTATATCTCTGCGACATCAAGCAGGAGTTCGCTGACGGCGGATTCGGCAAGGTGAAGAAGAACCTTGAGAGAAGCGTATCCAAGGGAAGAATGGATCAGGCGGCAGCAGACGCCATCCTCGCTAAGTTCAGCTGCGGTCTCAACGACATCTGCACCGACGCAGATCTTATCGTAGAGGCAGCTCTTGAGAACATGCAGATCAAGCGTGACCTCTTCAAGCAGCTCGACGAGCAGTCCGTTAAGGAGGATTGCATCCTTGCATCTAACACTTCTTCCATGTCCATCACCGAGATCGGCGAAGGAATCAAGCATCCCACCATCGGAATGCACTTCTTCAATCCCGCTCCCGTTATGAAGCTGGTTGAGGTTATCGCAGGTGCCAACACCTCTGAGGAGACTGTCGAGAAGGTTAAGCAGATTTCTGTAGACCTTGGCAAGACTCCCGTACAGGTTAACGAGGGCCCCGGTTTCGTAGTAAACAGACTCCTCGTTCCCATGATCAACGAGGGAATCACCGTACTCCAGGAGGGCATCGCAGATATCGAGGGTATCGATAACGCAATGAAGCTCGGCTGCAACCATCCCATGGGACCCCTCGAGCTTGGTGATACCGTAGGACTTGACGTATGCCTCGCAATCATGGACGTTCTCTACGAGGAGACTCACGATCCCCGCTATCGTGCGTGCACGCTCCTTCGTAAGATGGTTCGCGGTAAGATGCTCGGCGCTAAGACCGGCAAGGGCTTCTACATCTACAACGGAAAAGAGAAGACCCCTAACAACGCAATACGATAAAGTTTTAACAATTGTTTTCACGGGGAAAAGCCTATGTTATAATGATTCCCGTGGTGCATTAAGCACAGATATAATTATTGAAAACAGTTTTCATAAGGAGGAAACAAATCAATGGCAAACGAGTTCAACATGTCTGAGAAGGCACAGGAGATCTACAAGCAGATCGAAGAGTTTTGCGAGAAGGAAGTAAAGCAGCAGGCTATGGAAGCTGATGCAAAGGAAGGCGACATCCTTGACATCATCGAGAAGGCTTCCAAGCTCGGCTTCAACGCACTTGATGTACCCAAGGAGTTCGGTGGAATCGGTCTTTCCAAGATGGATTCTGTAGCTCTTCTTGAGAAGATGAGCTGGTATGATGCCGGTTTCGGTATCACCATCTCCGCTAACGGTCTTGCTTCCGGCCCCGTAGTAATCGGTGGTAACGATGAGCAGAAGAAGAAGATGTACGACATCATCCTTAACGGTGGTATCGGTGCATTCTGCCTTACCGAGAGAAACGCAGGCTGCGACGCATCTGCAGGTGAGTCCCGCGCAGTACGTGACGGCGATGACTACATCATCAACGGTAAGAAGTGCTTCATCACCAACGGACCTATCGCTTCCTACTATGTTGTATTCGCTATGACCGCTCCCGAGAAGGGCGCTGGTAAGGGATACACCGCTTTCCTTATCGACAAGAAGGTTGACGAGGTTGAGGGAATGTCCATCGGTCTTGTAGAGGACAAGATGGGTATCCGCAACAGCCAGGTTTCCGAGGTTCTCTTCGACAACGTTCGCGTTCCCGCTTCCATGAGAATCGGCGAGGAAGGCCAGGGCTTCAAGCTTGCCATGATGACCCTTGATATTGCACGTATCACCTGCGGTATCACCGCTGTTGGTATCTGCCAGAGAGCTCTTGACGAGGCAGTTGAGTACGCAAAGAACAGAGTACAGTTCGGTACCGCTCTTGCTAACAACGAGGTAATCCAGTTCAAGATCGCTGACATGCAGATGCACACCGCAGCTGCTCGTGAGCTTTGCAAGCACGCTACTGAGCTTTACATGAAGCATCTTCCCTTCTCTTCGGAGGCTGCTATGGCTAAGTGCGTAGCCGGTGATGCTGCTGCATACGTAACCAGCGAGGCTGTTCAGATCTTCGGTGGATACGGATTCATGCACAACTATCCCGTTGAGAAGCTTATGCGTGACTCCAAGATCTTCCAGATCTTCGAGGGCTCTAACGAGATTCAGCGTCTCGTTATCGGACGTAACGCACTTCGCTAATAGGGAGTTCCGGTTGTCCGTAGCTTAAATATGTATTATAATGAACCGGCGAGGCATTTGCTTTGCCGGTTCGTTTTTTTACGAGAAAATCAGAGGAAAATCAATGGAAATTCCCGATATTGATGCCTCCTTTTTCAGGGAGGAGGAGCGGCTGGGATTCACCGTGAGTTCCATGATGAAGAGGGCCTGGGCCTGTCACATGAGGACTCTTTGCGAGGTGGATAAAGTCTGCGAACGTCACGGCCTTAAATACTATATGGACTACGGAAGCCTCCTGGGCGCTGTCCGCCACGGCGGATTCATCCCCTGGGACGACGATCTCGATATCTCCATGATGCGCAAGGACTACATGGAGTTCATTAAGTATGCTCCTTCTGAGCTTCCCGCGTCGTACCTTGTTTCCAGCCTGTACCGGGACGAGGTGACGTATCAGCCGTTCATCTGCGGCGTGCTGAACAGGAGAGAGGTGGACGTCGACAAGGAGCTCACCCGTGAGTTTTACGGCTGCCCGTACATCTGCGGAATCGATATTTTCCCCATAGACAACATTCCGGAGGACCCGGATGTTTTTAATGCCTTTAAGGAACTGTACATGGTTTTCTACGACGCGTTCATGAGGTTCGACGAACTTACTGCTACAGGTGAGATGGACGAGTACATCCCGCGCATGGAAGAGCTGATAGGCTTCCCCATCGAGAGGGGAGAGGGCCTCAGGAAAAACATTGCCTCAATCGCCGACGGTATATCCTCCATGTACATGGACGAGGAGACCCCGCTCATCGGAAATATGAGGGAGATCGTAATTGACGGCAAGCCCGCGCGCAGCGCGCAATGGTATGAGCGGAACTTTACGGTTCCGTTCGAGATGACAAACGTGAGGATTCCCGGCGAGCCGTATGAGGTTTTGAAGTATGTGTACGGCCCTGAGTTCGGGAAGGTCGTGAAGGCCAGCGCCATGCACGACTATCCGTTTTATAAGAAGCAGGAAGAGGCCAGGTTTAGGGTATTTGGCCCGTTGGAGACAGAATGATGAAGATACTCGTATGTATTAAGCAGGTACCCGCCGAGGAAAAGGCGGTTCCCTACAGTGAGGCCCTCAATGGCCCCGATTTTTCAGGAATTGACAATAAGATTAACGTGTACGACAGGGTGGCGCTGGAGACGGCGCTTCGCGAGAAGGACGCAGGCAAGGACGTGGTGATTCACGTGCTTACCGTGGGCGGGCCCGAGACCACCGAGTCGCTGCGCAGGGCATATGCCTGCGGCGCAGACGAGGTGTACCGCGCCAGCGTGCAGGAGCCTTTTGCGGACGGAACGTCGCTCGCGGCTTATATATCCGGCCTCGTGAGGGAGCTCGAGAAGGACAATCCCTACGACATGGTCCTCATTGGATCGTCTACCACGGACGAGGGCTCGGGGACTACTGCGGGACAGGCGGCTATCTTCCTCGATCGTCCCTACGTATCGCAGGTCAACACGTTCGAGGTGGAGGACGACGGTGTGCTCTACACGTCTGTCAGGAGCGGCAAGAGGATCGTTACCTCATCCCAGGAGCCCTGCGTGGCTTCGTTTGCCAAGGTTTCCATCGAGCTTAGATATGCGTCCATCCCGGCGCTTTCAAGGGCCGTGGATCACGAGATTCCCGAGATTGGCGGGGGAGTCTCGAGGGAGCCGGAATTGCTCTCCAGAAAGGAGTTCGTACCCAGGCCTCCCAGGAAGCCCGCGTTTATGATAAGGGAGCTTCACCACGACGACATAGCCGTGGAGAAGGCCATGACAGCAATGGAAAATGACAAGGTATTCTCGGAGGTGTTCTCATGAAAGGGTTGATTGTATTCCCCTGCAGCGAAGGCCAGAGCCTTCTTCAGGGACAGGAGTTATATACGGCGGCCCTCGAGCTGGGCATGAAGGACGGCGACATATCCGGACTCGGATACGACGCTAAGGAGCTCTCGGAGACCGCCCTTTACAAGGGTGTCTGTGACAAGGCGAAGGACTTCGACGTCATTATGCTTTCCTCGAACGAGACCACCAGGAACACTGCGGCGCTTCTGGCGGCCGGGCTGGGATACGCGCTAGTAAACGACGTGACCGGGCTTAAGAGCGTGGATGAGGGCATCGAGGTGGTGCGTCCCGTCTACACGGACAGCTTTTTCGAGGAGCTTTCGATACCTGCGGGCAAGGCGGTTATCACGATTCGCCCGGGATTCTTCGAGAAGTCGGATGAGTCCCTCGTCTCGGGAGTGGAGATGATGAGCGTTCCGGCGGAGCCCTACGTGGAGTGTGGGCATTCGCTGACTAAGATAGTGTCCATTGCGGACCAGATCGCGGATGCGGTCGATCTCGAGCATGCGGACATCATTGTCGCCGGAGGGCGCGGTATGGGATCGAAGAAGGGCTTCGACCTGTGCTACGAGATGGCTGATGCGCTGGGCGGTGCCGTGGGTGGCACGCTTTCGGCCGTGGACCTCGGTTATATCGACAAGAGCCGACAGATCGGGCAGAGCGGCAGGACCGTGCGCCCCAAGCTTTACTTCGCGTGCGGAATATCGGGCGCGCCCCAGCACCTGACGGGCATGAGGGACAGCGGTTACATCGTTGCCATAAACAAGGCTCCCTCGGAGAAGATTTTTGGAGTAAGCGACGTGGGAATCGTGGGCGATGCGCTCAGGATAATGCCTATGCTCACGGAGATGTTGAAGAAAAAGAAAGCAGAATTCTAAGATGGATTTGTTGTTTTTCGTAAACAGTGTTTTATTGGGCGTGGCCCTCGCCATGGACGCGTTCTCCGTGTCCGTTGCCAACGGGCTTAACGAACCAAATATGAGAAGGGGGAAGTTTCTTTCGATAGCGGGATGCTTCTCCTTCTTCCAGTTCCTGATGCCGATGGTGGGGTGGTTCATCGTCTGTCACCTCGTCATGGTGTTCAATGTGTTAAATAGTTTCATTCCCTGGATCGCGCTCGTACTGCTGTGCGTGATTGGAATATCCATGATTCGCGAGGGTCTTAAGGGCGATTCGGAAGTCGGGGAGACGGGGAGTGTGCTGACCGGTTCGGCGCTCATCGTCCAGGGGATTGCCACCTCGATAGATGCGCTCTCAGTGGGACTCACCATTTCCCACTACGGGTGGGCGTTGGCGCTCGTCTGTTCACTGATTATAGCGGCGGTTACCTTCGGCATCTGCGTGGGCGGCCTCACCATTGGGCGGGTCATCGGCACGCATATCGCATCGAAGGCGCCCATTCTCGGCGGTGTGATACTGATAGCGATAGGTCTTGAGATTTTTATAAAGGGAATATTCTTCTAGGGAGCGGCCGATGTTCGGCCTGTCCCTGAGGCTTTCGGAGGCAATTGATGAAGATTGGCATTTTTGATTCCGGAATCGGTGGGCTGTCCGTCCTCTACGAGGCGCTGCTTCGGCTGCCGCACGAGGATTACATCTTCTACGGCGATACGGACCACGTCCCCTACGGACTCAAAACGAGCGAACAGATAACAGAATACTCGGACGAGATAACCGCGTTCCTAAGAGAAAAGGGGGCCGACTGTGTGCTAATA
>JAILAS010000014.1 GCA_024681495.1 Eubacterium sp.
CCTCCTCCTCGCTGTTAAACAGCGAGAACACCTGCGTAGGGAAGCCCAGACAGAGAATAGCTATTACCACCAGGAAGCCGGTGCATACGGCCTCGTTGGTCCAGAATATCTTCCTGACGCGGTCCTTTTTTCCGGCCGCGATGTTCTGCCCTATCATGGCCGACGATGCAGACTGCATGGAGGCGGTGATAACTCCCATGATTCCGTTCAGCTTCGCACCCACCGCGTCCACCGCGGAGGCGGTGAGGCTGCAGGCGTTTACGCGCGAGTTCACGAACATCATGGACACCTGTATGAATATCTGCTGAATCCCGATGGGAAGCCCCAGGCGGACAATCCTGCCCATGACCACCCTGTTGGGAATAAAGCTGCTGAGTTTAAAATCGAACCCGAAGGATTTCCTGTGTATGTACAGGTAGACTATCGAGATGAGGAAGGATACGCCCTGACCGATAATGGTGGCCAGCGCCGCTCCCGCCGACTGCATCCCCATGGCACCGACGAATACGAGGTCCAAAACCACATTGACGGCCGTCGCAACCAATGCAAACACCATGGGGAGCCTGGACTCCCCCATTCCGCGAAGAATGGCGCTCACCACGTTGTAGCCGCATATGAACAGGACTCCGCCGCAGCAGATGAGCATGTAGTCGCCCGTCTGCGACACGGCCGCCTCGGGAGTGTGGAGTATGCCGATCAGGTGCGGGCTTACAATCAGCCCGATTATCGTAATCAGTACACCCGTGCCCAGAAGCAGGACAAAGAGCGTTCCTATAGTCTTATTGAGTTTGTCGTAGTTCTTCGAGCCGACCAGCTGGGATATGTAAATCTGCCCGCCGGCGGAAAAGCCTATGATAAACGATGTGATGAGCATGAGGAGATGTCCCCCTATGCCCACAGCCGAAAGGCCCACACTTCCGACGAAGTGCCCTACAACGGCCAGATCGACCAGATTATATAGGACCTGCAGGATGCTGGCCCCCATAAAGGGGAGGGAATAGACGATGAGCTCTTTGGCCACGTTTCCCTCCGTAAGATCTTTTATCAGACTCTCATCTTTCAATTCTAATTCCTATCTGGCAAGAGCCTGCGCCTCGGCCTCTTCGTCCTTGCGCATGCAGCAATTCTTGTACTTCTTTCCGCTGCCACAGGGGCAGGGCTCGTTACGTCCCACCTTCTTGGGCTTAACTATAGTGCGTGATTTCTTCTGCTCCTTATAGAAGCGCTGGCGGGTCTCCTCGTCGAAGATGTCGTTCCACTCCTCGAGGCCGTAGAGCCAGTCAGCCTGAGCGTCCACCATGTTCTTATAGAGCCTCTCCTTATCGAACTTAAGAGAAACCTCGGTGTCCTCCTCCATCTCCTCGATGGGGTTTGGAGTAACCAGGCTGTCGTTGATTCCGTCGAGGAAACCAACCATGGCCATAAGCTCGATGTCGAACTGCTCGGCCAGGCCCTTAACCGTACCCTTAACCTCCACGTCCGGATTCTTCAGAAGCTGGGCATAGACGTTCTTTTCCTTCTCGAAATATCTCTTCCAGAATGCCTCGAGCTCGTTTCTGTCGGCGTTCTGATTATACGCAACCTTTTTCCACTCTTCCAGTAAAGCCATAAAAACACTTACCTCTCTTTTAAAAAATGTAACATGCGGCGCGGCATTTTCGCCGAAATCCGCTATGTGATATCTTACCCGATTTTACTGCCCATAGCAAGAAAAATGATTCGATACGCGCTCATAAATAGTATATAATTGACGTATCTAATCTTACAGGGGGATACTGTAATGAAAATCAAAAAGGACTATAAAATCAAAAAGATAGGTCCGGCCACCTACCTGCTGCCCTACGGCCAGTCGGCGGCCGAGCACCTGGGCTCTGTGGAGCTGAACTCCACCGGCGAACTCATCGCCATGCTGCTGCTAATGGACCTTCCAAGAGAGAAGATTCTCAGCAGGATGCAGAAGCACTATAACGCATCCGACGAGGACATGAAGATGATTTCGTCAGACCTCGACGAGTTCTGCGCGGATCTTAAGAAGAGAGGCATTCTCACGGAGGACGGCGACGACCTTAAGACACGGGGATCCTCCGGCGCGCACTACTTCAAGATAGCCTCGCACATCCTGGCCATAGAGAGCGCGGAGAGCCTCATACACGAGGACTTTAAGGGCTTCGCCCTTGCAGACGGCGACGGGGACCGCAGGGCGGACATAAGGATCACCGTCGAATACTCAGCGACATACTCCCTGCCGACCGGCGAGCTGCTGGTGCGCATGAACGGTTTTTCCATAATAAAAACCGCCTCGGGATACACGGTTACCTACGGCTCTCTGAAGCACGTAAAGGAAATGCATATATCCGAAGACGGTACTAAGGCCGTTATCTATACCAACACCGCCGAAAACCTGAAGACGCCCGACGGAGCGAGCGCATCCGAGGAGGTATCTTTGGCCATAAGGACGGCGTTCTTATACTTCGAGCAGCTGGCGGGAAGATGCGCGATAAGGTCCTCTTCCCTCATCTACAGGGACAAGGCCATTCTCTTCTGCGGAGAGTCGGGTTCGGGGAAATCACTCGTGCCGTCAATGTGGAAAAGCAAGCTTAACGCGGCCAACCTGAACGGCGCCTATAACCTGATAGGCATAGACGGGGAATCCGGCGACCCGCACGTATACGGGATACCCTGGGGCGGAAACACCTCGATATGCACCCCGGGCGAATGGCCCCTGGGCGCCACCGTATTGCTCTCCCCCTCGGCGAAAAACGCCCTGTCCACCTGCGAAGGCCCGGATAAGCCGCTGAAGCTCGCCTCGAAGCTGGTCACCCCGATGTGGACAGAGGAGATGCTGGACGCAAACCTCGACCTGTGCGAGAAGGTCGCGCTGGGCTCATACCTGTTCGAATTCAAATACACCAAAAAGCCGGCCTCGGTCGAAATCCTGAAAAAGACTCTGGAGTCATCCATCTAGGCTGTCGCCGGGGGCGGGAGTCTCCGACCGGGCTGCGCTTACCTACAATTTCACCTTCACCTTATCGCTCCACTCGGAATAGACCTTTCCGTCGTCGGTCTTCTTGTAAGAGCGGATTCTAATGTAGTATGTCTTACCCTTCTTGAGATTCTCGAGGAGGGTTTTTAACGTGGTTTTTGAGCCCACCGTTATCTTCTTCGACTTCTTGAAGTTCTTGCTGCTCGTGGTGTACTGAATCTGATAGCCCGAGGATCCGCCGCTCTTGGTCCACGTCACCTTTGCGGTGGTCTTGCTCTTTTTTACCGCCTTGAGGATGGTGGGAGTCTTTAGGAACCAGGTGCTCTTCTTGTTGCTGGTGTCCTTGACGCCGTTTCCCGTGACCACCTTTATCTTATACGTATAGTGCTTGCCGGATTTGGCCGTCTTATCGGTGTAGGTGTTGGTCTTCACCGTGGCAATCTTCTTATACTTGCCGCCGTCTTCCTTCCTGTAGACGACGTACTTCTTCGCGCTGGTGGCCTTCTTCCACTTGAGGCTTATGCTCTTTTGGTTGGTGGTGACCTTCTTAAGCTTCGTGAGGTTGAGGCTCCCGTACCACTTGTCGAGGTCTATGTAAGTGGAGCCGTCCCAGGACACCTTGCCCGAGCTGCTGTACTGCCAGATGTTGTAATAGTGATAGCTCTTATAGGTAGCCCAGGAGTACCCGAGCGCCTCAATGGCTGCCTCGTCGGCATAGGCCACGCAGCCCACCCTGTAGGCGGCCACCCAGTGACAGTACTTAGTGTCCTTCTTAGCAAACTTATCCAGGTAGGTGTACCAGTAGTACACGCTGGAATAGACGCCGGCCTTGTATCCGGCATTGCTTATCTTATTGCAGAACGCGAAAGCCATCTTCGAGAGCTTAGACGTCGATACCGACTTAAATACGGAGCTGTCCTCGACGTCCCAGAACACGGGAAGGTCGGGGGAATAGCCCTTGAGGTTCTTAATGCAGATCTTAGCGTCCTTCTTCGCTCCGCTCACGCTCTTGGCCGTGCTGTAAAAGTACACGCCGTAGGGAATACCGTACTTCTCGCACATGGACGCATTGTACTCGAACTGGGAGTCCACGTAATCACCGTGCCCCAGGCGCAATATGGCGAAGTCGATATCATCGGCCGCCTCCTCCCAGTCGATGGTGCCCTGATAGTAGCTCACGTCCACTCCCGTATAGGTGTAGTCGTCGCTCACGTACGTGGATGCCTGTGCCCTCTGCGAAAGACCCAGAAGGGCGGCAGCCGCCACCGCGAGGACCATAAGACACTTAACTATTCTTTCCCTGCTAAAAACTCTCATGTTTGTTTCCTTATCTTCTTTCTAAACCATTTGCCGGAGGGAGAAAGGTTCTTCTTTTTCCATCCGCTTGTCTTCGAGCACGATGACTTTATGAGCGCGGAGGACTCGTCCTTGTTCGACAGGTTCCAGGCGACGAAGGACAGGCCGTTTTTATTGATGAACTTCATCCATTTATTGCCGGCGGACTTGTAGACGCCGCCGTTTCCGGACGCGTCGCTTATCCCGCACTCGGTTATGAAAAGCGGAACACCCGCATCGAGCGCCTTCTGCGCCTTCTCTCTCAGGTAATCACCGTGCGTGCCCGCATAGAAGTGCAGGCTGTACATCACGTTGTCGTAGTTGAGCTCGTGCCCTATCACATCGTCCACGTCCTGGCTCCAGGTGTTCGTGCCGACCACCACCACGGCGTCGGAATCGTACTTCCTTATGACCTTTACGACTGACGATGCGTACTTTCGTATGGACTTCCAGCTCGTCCCGTTGGGCTCGTTGCAGACCTCGTAGATGACGTTCGGATACGACGCGTACTTCTTCGCCATCTTCCTGAAGAACTTTTTGGCAGCCTTCTTGTGGGTGTTGGGGTTTCCGTCGCTCAGTATGTGCCAGTCGATAATGACATACATCCCGTTGAGAGTGGCGGCCTTAACACCCTTGTCGATGAGCTTTATGAGGTTCTTCTTCTCTGACGAGGACACGGTGCAGTAGCCGCCGTACTCCTGCGTGTACATGGCCAGCCGCACCACGTTGGCGCGCCAGTCGGTCCTTAATGTCGAGAACGCATCCTGGTTTACATAATCCGGAAACCACGCGAGCCCGTGCGTGCTGACCCCCTTAAGTCTGACGCTCTCCCCGGACTCGTTCACGAGCCCCGTGCCTTCCACGTGCAGGGCCTCGATGGACTCCTTCGCCTCACCCAGATCGGAGTACAACGTCCCCGCATGAGCCTCGCTCGAAAAGACAAAGATGGCCCCCGCAATGCAGAGGGCCGCCGCAATCGTCTTCATTAACCTTTTCATAACATACCTCCCCGGGCCTTAGGGCCTCACCCAGTTTTCCTCGATGCCGCTCCCCTTCAGCTCGTCGTCGGAGCTGTCGTAGGATGAAACCAGAAGGTACTGGAACTTGCTGGTCGTCTTAAGCGCATCGTATACGTATCGAAGCGGAATGCGGGTGCGATTGTTCACCGGGTCTCCCGGCTCGCATAAAAACACAGTCCCGTCGGAGGAATCGTAGTTCCAGATGTTAACGTAATGCCCGGAAGTATCCTCCCAGAACGTGTCGTCGCAGTAGCTCGACACCAGCACAATAGCCGTGGGATTCTCCTCCATCTGTGCCGCGAACTGCTCGTAAGTGGTGGGCTTATAGTACACGTCCGTGTCCATGCCGCACTTCTTAAGGGCATTCTTCATGTCCCCCCAGCCTATGGCGCCGCTGTACCAGCTCACCGTGTATCCGGTGTTGCTCATGGCGAATTCACAAAGGTCCACCGGGGAGGCCTCCCTCCCGCTCAGGGTGCAATATATATTCGCCATACAGCACGGCCCACAGCCGAAGGCACCGAAGACGTTTCCGTTCACGACCAGAGAGCACCACTCTCCCGACCAGTTGGTCTTACCCTCCCAGGCCTTCGGACCCTGGAGGAAGGACCACACGGTCTCGTCCATCCTGGTGGCCATGTAGCTGGTGAAAAGAGGATTCTCTCCGCCGTCGGAATAAAACATGATTCCCTCGGTCAGCCGAAGCCTCTTTATCTCCTGCATCGTCTCCAGAGTCGACAGCACGCTGACCGAAAGCTCCCGAGCCGACCCCGCCGTAGCGCTGGCCGACTCCGTATCGCCGTCGGATACAGTCTCCCGGTTCTCCCACTTCAGGACGCCAATTATAACCGCAGCCACCGCAATCACGCTAAACACGAAAAAAGCCACGGTTCTTTTCTTATTCTTCAACCACACTTCTTACCACACCAAGCCAATGTCCTCGAAGGGCCAGAAGATAACCCAGGCCTTCGCGACTATCTTATCCTTCTCAACATAGGTATACTGCTCCGCCTCTTCCTCAGTAGTGGCGAGTCCGGCGGACAGGGCCTTATCGGCCCAGAATCTGGAATCCACGGATACGTTTCGGTTATCGCCGAGCATCAGGTAGCAGCCCTCGGGCACCTCGAAGTCATATCCGTCGTTGTCGTTAATCCACTCCTCCGGGAGGTAGTCCTCCTCCAGGAGCTCTCCGTCGATATATACTGAACCGGACTCTATGCGCACATTCTCACCCGGGAGGCCGATTATCCTCTTAATATAAAGAGTCTCCTCGTCGACAGGATAGTGGAACACCACGATATCTCCCCTGGCGGGATCCTGGAACAGATACGCGAGCCTGACGCCCAGCACGTGGTCCCCGGTCATAATAGTCTCCTCCATGGAGCTGGACGGGATGTACGCATTCACGAAGACGAACCTCGTCAAAACGAAACACACCACGAACGTGACCGCGATGATTTTCAAATAGCTAAGTATCTCTTTGCCCGCCCTCTTTCCAAGGGACTCGGGCGCCTTTTCCCCGCCGTCGGTCACGGGGGCGTTTTCCTCCGTGTTTACCGGGCCGTTTCCACCCTCGACGGGATTGTTGTTTTCATCATACTGCATTTTATACTCTCCTTAAGAATCAGCGAACGGCGCGCAGGGCCTCGTTAATGTCCCCCACGGCGACGATCTCCAATCCTTCAATTTTTTCTATGGACGCCGCATTGCCGGCAGGCACCAGGGCCCTGGTAAAGCCGAGCCTGGCCGCCTCCTTAAGGCGGGCGAGCGCCAGCGACACGCTCCTTATCTCCCCGCTAAGGCCGATTTCCCCGAAGCATATGGTCCCAGGGTCTATCACGAAGTCCAAAAATCCGGATGCGATGCAAAGCGCCACACAAAGATCCATGGCGGGCTCCTGCACCTTCATTCCTCCGGCTATATTAACATATACATCCGAATCGGACAAATTGATGCCCGCGCGCTTCTCCAAAACGGCGATGAGCAGGTTCACACGCCCCGAGTCCGTGCCCGTGGCGGCGCGCCTGGGATTGCCGAAGCGCGAGGTGGACGAGAGCGACTGCACCTCCAGAAGAAGCGGGCGCGTGCCCTCGATGGTGCAGGTGACGCACGAGCCGCTGGCGTCCGTGCACCGGCCGCCAATCAGGAACGCCGACGGGTTCTCGACCTCCCTAAGCCCCTCCGACTCCATCTCGAAGACACCAATCTCGTCTGTGGAACCGAAGCGGTTCTTCACTCCGCGGATGATCCTGTAGGCCGCGTGGCGGTCGCCCTCGAAGTAGAGGACGGTGTCCACCATGTGCTCGAGTATCCTGGGGCCGGCCACCACTCCCTCCTTGGTCACGTGTCCGACCAGGAATATGGTAACCCCCATGGACTTGGCGAGCTTCATGAAGGTGGACGTGGCGCTCCTTATCTGCGTCACGGAACCGGGCGCCGATGACAGCTGCGAATCAACCATCGTCTGGACTGAGTCTATTATCACACAGCCCGGCTTAGATGTGGTTACCACCTGACTTATCACGTCCAGGTCAGTGTCGCACAGAAGCTTCATATTTTCGGAAAAATCCCCGATTCTGTCCGCTCGGAGCTTTATCTGCTGCATGGACTCCTCTCCGGAAACGTACAGCACAGGCTCTCCTTTCGAGGAGACGTAGCGTGCCACCTGGAGGAGCAGCGTGGACTTTCCTATTCCCGGGTCTCCTCCCACGAGGATAAGGCTGCCGCGCACAATTCCTCCGCCGAGCACCCTGTCGAGCTCGCCGAACCCCGTCTCGAAACGGACGGAATCATCCGCCTTAACATCGGGAACGGCCACCGGCACCGGCAGGTCCGAACGGCTGATGGGCGCAGAGGACGCCCTGCCCGATGACTTGGGCGGCACCACCTCTTCGACGAACGTATTCCATTCGCGGCATCCCGGGCACTGCCCCATCCACTTGGCGCTCTCGAAGCCGCAGGACGAACAGAAGAATATTGTGCTTTTGGACTTTGCCATATTTCCTCCAACTAAATAAGATACCGGGCCGGTTCACGAACCCGCAAACTCCCCGGTACCTTACATAATACGTGTCAATTAATGATATTGTTTACGGGGCCTTTCCCCGTCTATCAAAGATGACATCTCAGTCTTTTTTTATCGAAACCTCTACTGCTTTACCCGCATCGAGCTCCACGGAAAGGCTTATCTTACCACTCATATTGGTCTTCATGGCACCGGCCGACTCCCCGTCGATGGTGACATTGTACTCAGTGTCATCCTCCAGTCCCAAGGTGATCTGAGCGTCCTCTTTACCCTCTACCGTGAATGTGACTCCGTCTTCTCCGGCTTTAAGCCCCGTAACGGCTGTTCCGGGAACCGACTCATAGAGAAACATACCGTTCTTCTCAAGCTTGGTGATTTCCCCAAAGGTCTTTACCTTATATATGTCACCCTTGAATTCGAAATCCTCCAGCTTTGACTTAGATGAAAGCTCATAATTACCGAAACTGATGCTATCATCCGTCTCCGTGCGCAGCAGTTCTGCAACGACTGACATGTTGCTACCTCCTTATTCGGTTGTTTAATGTGCAAACGGAAGTAATCTCCCCGTTCCTTAACTAAAAGTATAACCCATAGACGGCCCGATTTCCACCAAATTTTACTTGGATTTGTCCGTCTCGAAAACAATCTGTTTCTTCGAAAGCCGAACCTTCACCCGGTCGCCCTTCTTGACCTTTCCGGCGAGGATTTCCTCGGCGAGCACATCCTCTAAATCGCTCTGAATGCGCCTCTTCAAGGGGCGCGCTCCGTACTTGGGATCGTAGGATTCCTTTGCCAGATGCTTCTTCACGCTGTCCATGATGTTGAGCTCTATGTCGAGGTTCTCCCTGCAGCGCTTTACGAGGCTCCTGGTCAGAAGGTTTACTATCTTCTTCATGTCGTCGAGCGTGAGCGCGTGGAAGACTATAGTCTCGTCAATCCTGTTCAAAAACTCGGGCTTGAACATGTGGCGCACCTCGTCCATGACGAGTCCCTTCATCCTCTCATAATCGATCTCCGCAGTGTCGCCTGTGCCTCCGAATCCGAGCTTCTTAGGCTCCACAATATGCTGCGCGCCGGCGTTCGAGGTCATGATGATTACAGTGTTCTTGAAGTCCACCCTCCTGCCCCTCGAGTCGGTGATGCGCCCGTCGTCGAGCACCTGAAGGAGCATGTTCATAACGTCCGGATGAGCCTTCTCCACCTCGTCGAAGAGGATTACGGAGTAGGGATTGCGCCTGACCTTCTCGGAGAGCTGTCCGCCCTCGTCGAAGCCCACGTATCCGGGAGGCGATCCGATCATCTTGGAGACGCTGTGCTTCTCCATGTACTCGGACATGTCGACCCTGATTATGGCGTTTTCGTCGCCGAAGAGCGTCTCCGCAAGCGCCTTGGAAAGCTCGGTCTTTCCGACTCCGGTGGGACCCAGGAACAGGAAAGAGCCAATAGGCCTGGAGGGATCCTTTATGCCAACCCTGCCCCTCTTTACGGCGCGAGATACGCCCTTCACGGCCTCGTCCTGACCGATGACCCTCCTGTGAAGCGTCTTCTCGAGACGGCGAAGCTTCTCCGACTCCGCCTCGGTGAGCTGTTTCAGGGGTATCCCGGTCCACTGTGACACGATTAGTGCCACGGACTCTCCCGTCACCGTGATATTCTTAGCCTTCTCGCTCTTCTTCAGCCTCTCCTGGGCCTTCGCAAGCTCTTCCTCGAGGCGGAGCGAGTCCTTCTTGGCCTGCGACGCGTCGTCGAACCTGCCGTCCACGAGGGCCTTCTCCTGCTCCTCGAGCACACTCCGAAGCTCCTCCCTTAATGCGGTGATCTTTCCGGAGTTCTTAAAGCCGCCGATCCTCTCGCGGGAAGCGGCCTCGTCTATGAGGTCAATGGCCTTGTCGGGCAGGAATCTGTCGTTTACATAACGTATGGACAGCGAAACCGCCTCCTCTATGGCCTCGTCGGTTATGGTCACATGGTGATGGTCCTCGTACCTGGAGCGAAGCCCCTTTAGTATCTCCACACTCTCCCCGGATGTGGGCTCCTCGATCATGACGGGCTGGAACCTGCGCTCGAGCGCCGCATCCTTCTCAATGTGCTTGCGATACTCGTCTATGGTGGTGGCACCGATCACCTGGATCTCTCCCCTGGCCATGGGGGGCTTCAATATGTTTGATGCGTCGATGGCACCCTCTGCGCCTCCCGCGCCGATTATCGTGTGTATCTCATCGATGAAGAGGATGACATTTCCGGCAGTGATAACCTCGTTTATCACCTGCTTTATCCTCTCCTCAAACTCTCCCCTGTACTTGGAGCCCGCCACCATTCCGGAGAGGTCTAAGGTTACGAGCCTCTTATCTGCCACGGTCTCGGGGACAGTCCCCTCCGCTATCCTCTGCGACAGCGCCTCGACCACGGCGGTCTTGCCCACGCCGGGCTCGCCTATGAGGCAGGGATTGTTCTTCGTCCTGCGGCTCAGTATCTGCACGACCCTCTGTATCTGAGTCTCCCTTCCTATGACGGGATCCAGGAGGTTTCGCTTCGCCATATCCGTCAGGTCCCTCGAATACTTGTCCAGCATGGGTGTGGCGCTGGCCTTCTCGCGGCTTACGGGCTTTCCGTTGGCGAACTCTTTTCTATGCGCAGAGACGTCCTCGCCGATGGCGATGAGCGTATCGTTATAGAGCTTCTGGAGGTTTACCCCGAGCGTGTTGAGCAGCCTGAAGGCGGCGCACTCCGTCTTAAACAGCAATGCGATAAGCAGATGCTCCGTACCCACCGTCTCGGAGCCGAGCTGATCTGCCCTGTAGGACGCGTCCTCGAGCACAGCCATAAGGCTGGGGGAATACCCGTCCCTCTCCATCATCATAACCGCGCCCCCGGGCGCAATGAGGTCGTCAATGAGCTCCATAAGCCTCTCCCTGGAGACATTCTGGGCCCTGAGCACCTCGTATGCCACGGTGCCCTTCTCCCTGGCCAGCCCGAACAGAAGATGCTCGGTGCCGACGTAATTGTGCGCTTTAGACTTAGACAGGCTCTCTCCAAGGCGGAGAGCTTCCTGCGCTTTTTTAGTAAGTGGTTTCATCGTTACTCCTGACTGTATTTAAAGATATTCGCTGTAGATTTCCTCGACGAGTGCATGAATCTCGTCCTTGTCGATGCCCCTGCATGCGGCCTCGGCGAGAGGCACAATGAGGTCCCTCTTGGCGCAGTTTAAGGCGTTAAGATGGTCAAGGTCCAGCGCAACCACGGCACCCGTCCTCCTGTCGAGCTTGAGGAATCCCTCCGACCGAAGCAGGGCGTAAGCCTTGTTTACAGTGTGCATATTCACTCCGATATCGTCCGCCAATGCACGCACGGACGGAAGCGCATCCCCCTCGCAGAGCGCGCGGGTGGCGATGCCCATGATTATCTGATTTCGAAGCTGCATGTATATGGCTTCGTCACTGCTGAAATCAATTTCAATGACCATGTCGTATCTCCCTTCTGTTCTACATATTATATCACACTATGCACCGATTAGCCACACGGCGGAGCGAAAACTCAGCCTTGCACTATATCTGCCCGATTGGTATAATTTCTCAATGTATGACAGTAATTCAGCCTAATTGACCACGGAGGAAAACGATGAAAAAAGTAAAGCAGGTAATGGCGCTTACAGGCGTGGCACTCCTTTTGATTCTCTACATAATTACGTTTATTCTCGCCATCACGGATAACTCCGGTACTATGCTGATGTTTAAGGCGAGCTTCATTGCTACCATGGTGGTTCCCATCATGATCTGGGCCTATAGCCTCACCTATAAGTGGATAAGGCGCCTCTCCGAGGATGCCCACAAGGACATGGAAGAGGCTGCCCGCAAGTCGTCCGAAGAAGTAGAAGACAGCGAAGATACTGACGAATAATGTCAAGACTCGCTCGCGAGGATGCGCACGGAATAATAAAAGCCCACGGAAAACCGTGGGCTTTAGTATGCCTGTATTTATTCGGACTACCTGTAGATGATATCGGAGCGGCCGGGACCGTTCGAAACCATCGTGATGGGGAAGCCGATCTTCTCCTCGATGAACTCCACGTACTTGCGGCAGTTCTCGGGAAGGTCCTCGTACTTGCGGATGCCGGTGATCTCACACTTCCATCCGGGAAGCATCTCGTAAACGGGCTTGGCCTTCTTGAGGCGGGCTGTGGTCGGGAAGTCGGTGGTGACTTCGCCGTCTATCTCATATCCCACGCAGACGGGAATCTCGTCGAGGTAGCCGAGCACATCGAGTACTGTGAACGCAACGTCTGTCGCGCCCTGAAGCCTGCAGCCGTACTTCGATGCCACGCAGTCGAACCATCCCATTCTCCTGGGGCGTCCGGTGGTGGCGCCGTACTCTCCGCCGTCTCCGCCGCGGCGCCTGAGCTCATCTGCCACATCCTCCTCAAGGATTTCGCTTACGAACTCTCCCGCTCCAACAGCCGACGAATATGCCTTGCATACAGCGATGACCTGCTTAATCTCGTAGGGGGGAACTCCCGCGCCCACCGCGCCGTAACCGGCCAGCGTGGACGAGGACGTAACCATGGGATAGATTCCGTGGTCGGGATCCTTCATGGTTCCGAGCTGTCCCTCCAAAAGGACCTCCTTGCCCTCTTTGAGGGCGTCCTGGATGAGGGCCGCCGTGTCGCAAACGTAAGGAGCGATCTTCTCCTTATAGTCCATGAGCTCGGCATAGATGTCCTCCTCCCTGAGGGGCTCCTTGTGGTAGAGGTTCTCTATCAGCACGTTCTTCTTGAGAACGACGTTGGCAATCTTCTCCCTGAGCGCCTCCTCATCGTCCCAGAGCTCGCTGACCTGGAAACCGATCTTGGCGAACTTGTCGGAATAGAACGGGGCGATACCGGACTTGGTGGATCCGAAGGACTTACCGGCGAGCCTCTCCTCCTCGTACTGATCTAAGAGAACGTGATAGCTCATGACCATCTGCGCCCTGTCTGAGATTCGGATTTTAGGCATGGGCACTCCGCCTTCTATGATCTCCTTAATCTCGGCAGAAATCCTGGGCACCGAAAGGGCCACACCGTTTCCGATGACGCTCGTCGTATGATTATAGAACACTCCCGAGGGAAGCGAATGAAGGGCAAACTTACCGTAGTCATTAACTATGGTGTGTCCCGCATTGGCTCCGCCCTGAAAGCGGACGATTATGTCGGCATTTTCAGCCAGCATGTCGGTGATTTTGCCCTTGCCTTCATCACCCCAGTTGGCTCCAACGACTGCTTTTACCATTATTTTCCTCCTCGCTGTATCGAATACAGGCTTAAACGTGTATGGTATAGGTATAATACTTGGTCGACGTGACGGTCTTGCCGTTCACCTTGGTCTTTGTAACCACGGCCACATAGTAATAGTACTTATATACATTAAGGTTCTTCAAAGAGACGCTGCGGCTCTTGGTGGTCTTCACCTTCTTGAAGTTAAGCTTGGAAATGGCCTTTATGGTCTTCTTTTTCTTCTTGCTCCTGGCGATGTAAACGGTGTACTTCTTAGCCCCTTTTACCTTCTCCCAGTGCAGCTTGCACGAGCTGGTGCGAAGATTGGTCACGTACATGTAAGGCTGAGGAACCACGGAGAAGATGGTGGATGAACCATAGAACACCTCGCCGCCGGCCGTCTGGATATAGGGCCTTATTCTGACCTTGTATACGCCCGCCTTCTTAAAGCTCTTGAGCTTCTTGGAAAGGTTCGTGGAATCGGTGTTTACGGTCCAGCTCTTTATGACCTTGCCGGACTTCTTCATGAGCGTAATCTGATAGCCGCCGCCCACGTAGAGCATGGCAGCATTGGCCTCGTCCGCCGCCTTGGCGAACACCTTGAGCTTCCACTTTCCCTTGAGATATACGTACTTGCTGTAGTTACCGTAGCTGTAATCGTACGCGCTTATAGCCGCCGGCAATGTGCATGCGGCGTTGTAAACTGCGTAATTATCTTCGTCTACGGTGACCTCTATCTTTGCGTACGAGCCGTTGGTGAGCTCCGTAGCCGTAAAATAGCAGTCTCCCGTGACAGTCTGCGTGCCGCTCGCTGTGACCTCTGCGGTCTCGGTGTCGGCATTGTACAGATAGTATGTGTACTTGACCGTGTACTCGGTGGTCTCGGTATTGGCGCTGTCCACCCAGGTTACAGTAAATCCGTCCTCCACGGCCTCAGTCTGCTCGATGGAAGTAATGGTTCCGGCCACCTCACAGGTGCCGGCTCCTCCGTCCTCTTCGTCCGAATCCGCCGCGATAGCAATGGTATTATACGATGTAAGGCTTATGAGCATCGCAAAAGTCAACAGAAATGACAAAAATCTCTTCATAATCATATTACCTTTCATAAGACCTCTTTCCTAACAAACGCTGGTCAAAACCCGGCAACAATTATACTAGATTGCCGATGATAAATCAATCCGCCCCGGGAAGTTCAATCTGCCCCTTAAGGTAGAAATAGGTGTTCGTGGCGGTGGCCACCAGCGTCCCCTTGTCGTCGTATACGTCGACCCTGTAAACGCAGGTACTCTTTCCGGCCTTTATCTCATTCGCCTCCGCGTAGAGCGCCGTGGTACGCTGCATCATGGCCGCGTTTACATAATTAATGGAGCTCGAAACCGTGGTGACGGCCCTGCGCCTGGACACCGCCGCCGCTCCGCCAACCGAATCGGCCAGTGAGAACGTGCAGCCCCCGTGCACAGAACCGATGGGGTTCCCGTGGTGCTGCTGCAGCTGAATATTGCCCTTGGCGTATCCGAGCCCGATCTCCGTTATATCAATATTGGTGTACTTAGCGAAGAAGTTCACTCCGCTGTTCCTGTACTCCACCAGCCGGCGGAAGTACTCCTCGTCGTTCATCTGATTAGTAGACATATATTAAACCTCGGGCTCAACATCTTCGTCATCGGCAACCACCGCGAGGCCCTGACGCTTCCTCGCCATCTCGTCGCTCTCGAGATACTCGTCGTAGGTGGTAATCTTATCCACGATGCTGCCGTCGGGCAAAATCTCGATGATGCGGTTGGCTGTGGTCTCTACCACCTGGTGATCTCGGGACGCGAAAAGGATTACGCCCGGGAACTTAATCATACCGTTGTTCAATGCGGTGATGGACTCCATGTCCAGGTGATCGGTGGGCTCGTCGAAGATGAGCACGTTGGAGTTCTCGATCATCATGCGGGAAAGAAGGACTCTGACCTTCTCTCCTCCTGAGAGGACCCTCATCTTCTTTACGCCGGCATCGCCCGGGAAGAGCATCCTTCCGAGGAATCCGCGCACGTAGGTGGCATCCTTAATCTCGGAGAACTGCTGGAGCCAGTCGGCGATAGCCATGTCGTTGTCGAAGATTTCCGTATTGTCCTTGGGGAAGTACGAGGTGGACGTGGTTACGCCCCACTTGTACGTGCCCTCGTCGGGCTCCATCTCGCCGGCGAGTATCTGGAAGAGGACGGTCTTCGCCCTCTCGTTGCCGCCCACGAAGCCGATCTTGTCGTCGTGGCCGACGATGAACGATACGTTGTCGAGAATCTTCTCGCCGTCAATGGTCTTCGAAATCCCGTCCACGGCGAGCACCTCGTTACCGATCTCGCGCTCGGGGCGGAAGTCGATGTAAGGATACTTACGGCTCGAGGGCTTGATGTCGTCGAGCTCGATTTTCTCGAGCGCCCTCTTACGGGAAGTCGCCTGTTTGGACTTGGAAGCGTTTGCGGAGAATCGGGAAATGAAGTCCTGAAGCTCCTTAATCTTCTCTTCCTTCTTCTTGTTCGCCTCCTTCATCTGCTTCAAAAGGAGCTGCGAAGACTCGTACCAGAAGTCGTAGTTTCCGGCGAAGAGCTTAATCTTTCCGTAGTCAATATCCGCAATGTATGTGCAGACCTTGTTAAGGAAGTATCTGTCATGGGACACGACGATAACGGTGTTCTCGAAGTTTATCAGGAACTCCTCGAGCCAGTCGATGGCGTCGAGATCCAGGTTATTGGTCGGCTCGTCGAGGAGAAGTATGTCGGGATTGCCGAAAAGCGCCTTCGCGAGCAGCACCTTCACCTTAACCTCACCGGTCTGATCCTTCATCATGGAGTAGTGAAGGTCCGACTCAACCCCAAGGCCGTTAAGGAGCATGGCCGCATCGGACTCAGCATTCCAGCCGTCCATCTCGGCGAACTCGGCCTCGAGCTCGGATGCCTTGATTCCATCCTCGTCGGAAAAATCCTCCTTGGCATAGATGGCGTCCTTCTCCTTCATAATCTCATAGAGGCGCTTATTTCCCATGATAACCGTATCGAGAATGGTGTAATCGTCGTACTTGAAGTGGTCCTGCTCCAACACGGAAAGCCTCTGTCCGGGAGTCATGGAAACATCACCCTTGGAGGGCTCGAGCTTGCCGCTCAGAATCTTGAGGAAGGTGGATTTTCCGGCGCCGTTGGCGCCAATGATGCCGTAGCAGTTCCCCTCGGTAAACTTGATGTTTACGTCCTCGAAAAGAGCGTTCTTTCCTATTCTCAGTGTGATGTTGTTTGCCTGAATCATTTGGATTTCCTTTCACGGTTATGCTTGCCCCCGCGGGCCGCAAACCGGGCCGGAGGCACTCACGTTTCTTCTTATGTTTATATCTGCCATCTTCATCGCAGACAATTCTTAATTATATATCAAATATGATATTTTGCAAGTGGCGGCCGCCAATCCGGCGACCCTACCTGTCTTCATGCTCGTAAACGGGCATATTCTCCATGAGTTTGGCGGCATCCATGTACTCGTCTGCGGACTCGTTGATATAGGAGAGCTCCTCCTCGGTCAGCCGACGAACCACCTTCGCGGGCGAGCCCATAACCAGGCTCTCGTCGGGAATGTCCCTGTTCTTGGTAACGAGGGCTCCGGCTGCAATGAGGCACCTCTTGCCCACGTGCGTGCCGTCGAGAACTATCGCCCCCATGCCAACCAGGGTTCCGTCGTCTATGGTGCAGCTGTGGAGGATGGCGCTGTGTCCGACCGTCACCCTGTTTCCGACCCTGACCGGAGTGCCCGCCGAGACGTGAATCACGCAGTTGTCCTGGATGTTGGACTCCTCTCCTATCTCGATGCTGTCGACGTCGGCGCGGAGCGTGGCGTGATGCCAGATGCTCGAGCGTTCTCCCACATTGACGTCCCCTATGATGTCTGCGCTGGGCGCAACGTACGCGCTCTCGGGAACAATCGGTTTTTTCATGTTGTTACCTCCCAAAAAATCCCCGCCCTGAATAACAGGACGGGGAACAATTAGTCTCTAAACTATTATGCTTCGGAGCCGTAGAGCGAAACGAGCTTGTTGAGGTACTCGTATCTCTCCTTAGCGAACTCCTCGGACTCTGCGAAGAGGGCCTCGGCCTTGTCCGCATCGACCTTACGCAAGGAGTTGTAGCGAACCTCGCCGTCCAGGAATTCCTTGTATCCGCTGTAATCGGGAGTCTTGGAATCGAGGATGAACGCGTTCTTGCCCTGCTCCTTGAGACGGGGATCGTAACGGAACATGTGCCAGTAACCGCTCTTTACTGCCAGCTCCTCCTCGGTCATGGCCTTGTCCATACCCTTCTTGATACCGTGGTTGATACAGGGGGCATAGGCGATGATGATGGAGGGACCGTCGTAGCTCTCGGCCTCAATCATGGCCTTAACGCACTGATTCATATCGGCACCCATGGAAACCATGGCAACGTATACGTATCCGTAGCTCATCGCAATTCCGGCCAAATCCTTCTTCTTCATTACCTTACCGCCGGCTGCGAACTGTGCCACAGCGCCGGTAGGCGTGGACTTCGAAGCCTGTCCGCCGGTGTTGGAGTAAACCTCGGTATCGAATACCATGATGTTGATATTCTCGCCGGAGGCGATTACGTGATCCAATCCGCCGAAGCCGATATCGTAAGCCCATCCGTCACCACCGAAGATCCACTGGGATTTCTTGGCGAGGAAGTCCTTATCCTTAAGCACTTCCCTGGCGGTGTCGGAACCGTTCTTGGTAAGTGCATCAATAAGCTCGTTCGTGGGAGCAATGTTATCGGAGGATGACTCGTAGGTCTCCACCCACTTCTCGCAAGCGCTCTTCACTGCTGCATCGCTGTCGCAAAGGCTCTCAACGTCCTCTCTCAGACGGCTTCTGATGGCCTTCTGTGCGAGGTTCATTCCGAGACCGAACTCAGCGGCATCCTCGAACAGGGAGTTGCTCCATGCAGGGCCCTTGCCCTCGGGAGTCATGCTGTACGGCGTGGAGGGTGAGCTGTTACCCCAGATGGAGGAGCAGCCGGTGGCGTTAGCCACGTACATCCTGTCACCGAAGAGCTGCGTAAGAAGCTTTGCATAAGGTGTCTCACCGCAGCCTGCGCAGGCTCCGGAGAACTCAAGCAGGGGCTGACGGAACTGTGAACCCTTAACCGAACCAATCTTGAACTTCTCAACGACGTCGTCCTTCTGAGGAGTCTTAACCGCATAGTCGAAGTACTTCTGATCCTCGAGGCGCTCTGCGATGGGAGCCATCTGGATGGCCTTCTCCTTCGCGGGGCAAACGTTCACGCAGGAACCGCAACCGGTACAATCCATAACGGAAATGCCCATGGTGAACTTGTAGTCCGTGCCCTTGAGCTCGGAAATCTGCATGCCCTCGGGAGCGTTGGCCGCCTCGTCCTCGGTGAGGGCGAAGGGACGGATGGCTGCGTGGGGGCAAACATATGCACACCTGTTGCAGGCGATACACTTGGTGGCATCCCATACGGGAACGTCGGTAGCGATACCGCGCTTCTCGAACTGAGACGTGCCGTTGGGGGTACGTCCGTCGGAGTACTCCATGAATGTAGAAACAGGAAGATCGTAACCCTGCTGAAGGTTGATCTTGGCCTGGATGTTGTTAACGAAGTCGAGCTGATCCTGACGACCCTCGGTAGCTGCCTCGGGCTTCGTCTCTCCCTCGGCGTCGGCCCATGACTCGGGGTAGTCAACCTTAACCACGCCCTGAGCGCCGGCATCGATGGCGTCGTAGTTCATCTGAACCACCTTGTCGCCCTTCTTGCCGTAGGACTTCTTGGCCGCTTCCTTCATGAGGCGGATGGCATCCTCCTCGGGGATGATGTTGGCCAGCTTGAAGAATGCGGACTGAAGGACGGTGTTTACACGTCCGCCGAGACCGATCTTCTTACCGATGGCAACCGCGTCTATGGTATAGAAGTTAATCTTGTGCTCTGCGATGTATCTCTTGGTCTGGGGAGGAAGCTGCTTAGTGAGCTCGTCCACATCCCATGAGCAGTTCAGGAGGAAGGTTCCTCCATCCACCAGATCCTGGGCGATGGAATACTTCAGAATGTAGGAAGTATTGTGGCATGCCACGAAGTTCGCCTTGGAGATGAGGTACGTGGAGCGGATGGGCTCCTTGCCGAATCTCAGGTGGGAAACGGTAACGCCGCCGGACTTCTTCGAGTCATAGTCGAAGTATGCCTGAGCGTACATGTCGGTGTTATCACCGATGATCTTAATGGAGTTCTTATTGGCGCCAACGGTACCGTCGGAGCCCAGACCCCAGAACTTACATGAGATGGTTCCCTCGGGGGTGGTGTTGGGATCCTCGGTAACATCGAGCGAAAGGTGCGTAACATCGTCGTTGATACCGATGGTGAACTCCTGCTTGTCCTCGTTGTGGAATACGGAGATGATCTGTCCGGGAGTGGTATCCTTGGAAGAAAGACCGTAGCGTCCACGAAGTACGGGAACGGAGTCGAACTTGGAACCCTTGAGGGCGGTAACTACATCCTGATACAGAGGCTCGCCCATCGAACCGGGCTCCTTGGAGCGATCGAGTACGGAAATGAGCTTAACCGAATCGGGGATGGCGTCGATGAGGTGCTTAGCGGAGAACGGGCGGAACAGGCGAACCTTGATGATGCCGACCTTCTCTCCCTTGGCGCGGAGGTAATCAACTGCCTCCACAGCAGCCTCGTTAACCGAACCCATGGCGATGATTACGCGCTCTGCGTCGGGATCGCCGTAGTAGTTGAACAGTGCATAGTCGGTGCCAAGCTTGGCATTTATCTTATCCATCTGCTTCTGTACAATCTCGGGCATATCGTTGTATGCGCCGTTGCAGGTCTCGCGAACCTGGAAGAAGATGTCGGGATTCTGAGAAGATCCCATCATGTAGGGACGGTTGGGATTAAACACGCCGTCGCGGAAGTTCTGAACAGCTTCCTTATCGAGCATGTCGTCGAGATCCTTGTAATCCCAAACTTCTATCTTCTGAATCTCGTGAGATGTACGGAAGCCATCGAAGAAGTTGATGAAGGGAAGTCTACCCTCGATTGCCGCAAGGTGAGCAACGGGAGCGAGGTCCATTACCTCCTGAACCGAGCCTTCGCAAAGCATTGCGACGCCGGTCTGTCGACAGGCATAGACGTCGGAGTGGTCTCCGAAGATAGCCAGTGCGTGCGATGAGATGGTACGTGCGGACACGTGGAACACACCGGGAAGACGCTCGGCTGCTATCTTATAAAGATTAGGAATCATAAGGAGAAGTCCCTGCGACGCTGTGTAAGTAGTCGTAAGAGCTCCGGCTGCAAGAGAACCATGCACGGTACCCGAAGCACCGGCCTCGGACTGCATCTCTGTTATCTGAACAGTGCGTCCGAAGAGGTTTTTCCTGCCTGCGACGGCCCACTCATCCGAAACCTCGGCCATAACCGAAGAGGGAGTGATGGGATAGATAGCGGCTACATCCGTAAACGCGTAGGATACGTGTGCAGCTGCATTGTTACCGTCCATTGTTTTCATTTGACGTTTCATAGGTGACCTCCATACAAATTGTATTTAATTTAGTACACAAAAGTGATAGTACCATTGATTCTAACCAAAGTCAACCAACGTTTATTTCGTAACAAACACTTTATATAATATGACTAAAATCCGCCGAAATCAACGTGGATGTTTATGCAAAATGCGTAGCAAGGATAAAAAAAAGAGCGAACCCGCCGCTTCTTGCATCGACAGGCTCACCCTGAAAACTCATTGAAAAATATTATTTATTCTTGGAAATGTATATCTGCGTAGAGGAAATATCTGCGTGTCCCATGCGCTCCTTAATATCGTTGAGGTCGGTTCCGTTCTCAACGAGGTGAGCCGCGAAGGAATGGCGCAGCGTATGCGGCGTAATATCCTTGTCTATCCCCGCCTCCCTGGCGTACTGCTTAAGAATCTTCCAGAAGCCCTGACGGCTCATAACGGATCCGGAGCAGTTCACGAAAAGAAGCTTATTCTTCTTATCGGAAGTAAGGTTAGGCCTGGACGAATCCACGTACTGACGAAGAACATTAATGGTCTTCTTGCGTACGGGAATCACGCGGTTATGCTTTCCGGCACCATCGATATGGATGGTGTTCTTAGCGAAGTCGACATCGTCCACCTTGAGAGCGAGAAGCTCGGATACACGAATACCGGATGCGCAAAGCACCTCGAGCATCGCCTTGTCGCGAAGCTCCTTATCGCTGTCGGCCGAAGGCTGCTTAAGGATGGAATCGATCTCCTTCTTGGAAAGAATGACCGGTGCCTTCTTCTCCACCTTGGGAGCCTTAAGGTTAGCTGCGATGTTAGACTTGAGCTTACCCTGTGATACGAGATACTGGGCAAAAGCCTTACAGGACGCGATGCTCCTGGAAATAGTGGCCGGCTTTCTTCCGATGGATACCAGATGCTCTACATAGCCCTTAAGGTCCTTCTCGGTGAGCTGGGAAACCTTGGTCTTCTTCTTCGTCTCAAGGTAGTCCGCGAGCTTGCGAAGATCCCTCTCGTAGGAGAGCTCGGTGTTCTTGGATGTCTTCTTTTCTTTGTGAAGGTAGTTTAAAAATGCTTCAATGTTTTTTCTCATACGATACCCCTGTGGTAGTATACATAACTTTAGTCCCGAAGTTCATTATATAGGCTAATTATGAGAATTGCAACGGTGATTTTTACCCGTTTTTCCTTGATTTTACAAGGAATACAACATGGTGTTCGTGTAAAAAATATTATGTCTACATGTTGCGAATTTCGAATAAAAAAAATATTTTATTTAAACCAATCCGCGCATTTTCTTCTTGAATTATGTCAAGACTCGCTCGCGAGTCTTGCGCGCCGGATTCGGGTCTGCTTCAGCAGACAAATTCCTGTCCGAATCCGTCAGGCGCCGTACTTAACTATGTATGCCATTATAGCCGCTATGGTCTTCCCGTCCTGAATCTCGCCCGACAGTATCTTATCCCTAAGCTCTGCCGGCGTATGACTCGTGACGTTTATGAATTCGTCCTCGTCGAGGTGCTGGGCCGTGGGCGTCAGGTCCTTCGCCACAAAGATCTCGATAATCTCGTTGGAAAAGGCGATGGTCGACACGAGCGAGATGAGCGGCTCTATGCTGCCGCAGCGATATCCGGTCTCCTCCTCGAGTTCCCTGGCCGCGCACTCGATATACGGCTCCTCGCGGTTCTCTCTTCCGCCCGCCGGAATCTCCAGCGTCTGCCTGCCCACAGTGTTCCTGTACTGGCTGACCATGAGGAGGCTGCCGTCCTCCTTCACCGCGACCACGGCCGCGGCTCCCTTGTGGTCGACGAGGTCCCATTTTACAATATTGCCGTCCGGCGTGCGCAGGGTATCCTCGTAGTAGTCAACGATGTGTCCGTTCATCAAAAGCTTGTGGTCCAGTTTCTCAAATTCGCTCATAGTTCCTCCTTATCGCACGAAGAGGCCGCGTGCACATCACGCAACCTCCTCAATAAATCACTTTATTCGTCCGTCCCCAGCGTCTCCTTGATAAGCTCCTTGGCCTCCTCAAGGGACTCGTCGTCGGGGTAGATTACATAGCTCCTGGCGTTGGGTATGGTGTAGGTGGTGGACTTTCCTCCCGTGCCGGTAAGGGTATAGGTCTCTATCTCCCACTCGGTCCCCTCGTCAATCTGGCGCTTAACCACCTCGTATATCTCGTCCGAGGTCATGTCGGTCTGGAAGCTCTCCGATATCTCGTCCATGAGCTCGGAGAAGTTGAGGAGCATGTCAGAGGACTGCATCTTCTCGATTACCGCCCTTATGACCTCCATCTGGTTCTTGCCGCGCTGATAGTCTCCGTCGGCGAAGGCCTTCCTCTCTCTGGCGAACGACAATGCCTGCGCGCCGGTGAGCGTATTCTCGCCCTCGCTTATCCAGTAGCCGCCCTTGGTGGTGGTAAACGAATAGTCCGAATTAACGGTGATGGATCCGAGCGCGTCGATTATGGACTCGAAGCCGGTGAAGTTAACGCGTACGTAGTAGTCGATGTCGATGCCGTAGAGATTCTCGAGCGTGGCCTTGGAAACATCCACGCCGTAGAGCCCGGCATGCGTCAGCTTATCATAGCTGCTGCTCGACAACGGCAATTGCACATAGGAATCCCTAGGCGTATTGACCAGCAGAATCTTTCCCGTGCTCTGGTTAATGATCGCCAGTATATTTACATCGCTCCTGCTCTTTACGGAGATGGTGCCGTAGGTGTCGATACCACTTATGTATACGACCATGGTGTCATCGCCGCTCTGCGTCTCCTGCTCGGTGTCGTAATTGGCAGACTCCTCCTCCGAGTCGGCGGAGATCTCGTAGCTCTTTATAATCCTTATTCCGTCCGACAATACGGAGAACTCGTCAATCTCACCTAAAATCTCCAGATAAGAATCTTCTATGACAATGGCCTGCTGCTTTCCTTCTATCAAAGAAAATGCAACCGCCGTGGCGCCTTCGTATGCCGTGGAGGCCACGGTCGTGCCCAGGTCGCTCTCGACCATGCCCAGTGCGGTGAGGATGGCATCGTCATCCTGGGTATATCCAAGATCATATCCCGCGATATCCTCGATTTCGGTCGCCTCATCGGAGTCCAATACGACGACGTCCACGAGCACGGACTCTGACGAATCTTCGGTAGACGTGACCGCTATGGTATCGTCGAGCTTCATCAGCGCCCTTATGGACCATACCATAATGAGGGCGACTATGAGCGAAAGCACCATAAACAATATGGATGCCTTTTTGTTTTTGGTTGATACCATTACCAGCACAAAAAATACAACCGCCAAAATTCCGAAGCCAATCAGGTATTTAGCGGGTAGTATGTCCATGAATAAGAGCTGAATAAAAAGCGCTGCCGACGTTATAAACTGTAGCATTCCCACTATCGCAACAATGGGTGCCAGGTTGTTTTTCTTTGTTTTCACTTTTGATTTTGACATAGTTCCTATAGTATATGAGGTCTTACGATTAAAGTCAAGATTCGCAAACCTTAGAAGCAGGATGTTTTAAAAAATTTTCACAATTCCGGTTATGCAATTTTAGTCCTTGCAAAAGGTATTCGTTCGTAATACAATCGTCTTGCTATACTGATACAAAAGGTGAAAGATGAAAAACAGACCCCTTCTGGCCGCCGCACTCGCATTCATACTCGGAATATACGCGGGAACGGCCGGCCCACTCGCTAAAACAGCCATATACATATCGGTAATCGTCGCCTGCACTGGATGGGTATTTTTCCCCTACCCTACTCCACGCAGGATTATATTGTCCGTGATTGTCGCGGCCATGCCCTTACTGGGTATGGCCCGATACGCGGTAGTTTCCTCAAACACACTATGGTACGAGGGAGTCATAGAAGACGGGGATTACGTGGAGATAATGGGCAGGGTGGCCGATAAGACCATCACGGAGGACGGGATAACGGTTAAACTGGACGCGTCCGTTTTGACGCACGAAGATAAATGTTACCGCACGAACTGCCTGATCTTCGACAGCGCGTCGGCATCTGCGACGGACGACAGCGGCAAAGCCGCGTCCATTTCCGATACTGCGGAAGAACCCGGAGCGATTTGCATAGGCGACACTGTGCGGTTGACAGGGTCTGTTTCGATGTTCGAGGCCGCCAGAAATCCCGGCAACTTCGACATGAAGGAGTACTACACGCAAAAGCTTACGGACTTTAGGATAGAGCCCTCTTCTGTCGAAACAGTAAACAGCTCCCCCGACTTTTACAGGGAAGCCCTGTTTAATCTAAAACTCCGGATTCGCTCGGTATATACCGCCCTGCTCTCGGAGGAGGACTACGGCCTCCTTTCGACTATGGTTCTGGGCGACCGCTCTCTCCTTAGTGAAGATGTGAAGGAGCTGTACCGCACAGGAGGAATAAGCCATATTCTGGCGATAAGCGGGCTGCATATTTCGATAGTAGGAATGCTCCTGTACTCGTTCATGAGGCGGCGCGGGTTTTCCTTCATAGCCTGTGGGGTTGTCTCGGGGACCCTGGTAGTATCGTTCGCTGTGATGGCGCAGATGGGCACAGCCACCACGAGGGCACTCATTATGTTCCTTTTGATGATAGCTGCAAACGGGACCGGCGACGCATACGATGCGCTGAGCGCCGCCGGGGCAGCGGCCCTGGTCCTGCTCGGCACTAACCCGCTGCTGCTGTTTTCAGCCTCGTTCGCGCTGTCCTTTGCGGCGGTGACGGGGGCCGTCGTGATTAACCCGCTGCTCTCCCGCCTCATAGAGCCTGACACTCCGGCGCTGTCATCGTTCGTTTTATGCTTCTCCATACAGGCATCCACTATCCCGCTGTCGCTTTACTACTATTATAAAATGCCTGTGTGGGGAGTTCTGGTTAACATAATTATTCTCCCCTTCGTGTCGGTGGTTCTTTTATGCGGCATCGCAGGGGGCCTTATCGGCACCGTGTTTTTGTACGGGGCCTCCCCGTTCATGGCTGTGATTCACCGGGTTTTCTCCTTTTACGAGATGGTACTCACGGCCTCTTCCCGTCTCCCCTTCTCCGACTGGGTCACGGGATGCCCCTCCGTTTGGGGGATAGTCGGCTATTACGTTCTCCTGGCCGTTATCCTGAGGCTTCTTTCGGGAGTCACGGACCGGCGAAAAGGCCGTGGAAAACTCCGCATCCGAGGGGGCGGCGGTCCGGCTGCCGCCGGAATCCCCTGTACCGGAGAGGACCTCCTCCCCGCGCGCAGAAAAATCCCTCGAAGGGTGGCGCGCTCCGTCCTTTCGGCCGGAGCAATGTGGGGCGGGCTGTGCCTCTGCGTGGCGCTATGCACTTTCAGGCCCTCCCCAGACGTTCTGGTGTCGATGATCGACGTCGGACAAGGGGACGGCATACTCGTGGAAAACCCGGAAGGTTCAGCGTGTTTCTTCGATGGCGGAAGCACAGACATATCAAAAGCGACTCAGTACCGGGTGCGCCCCTTCCTGGAATATAAGGGAATATCCGCCATAGACTGCTGGTTCGTCTCCCACACGGACGAAGATCACATAAGCTGTCTCCGGGAGCTCATGGAGGACGGATACAGGATAAAGACGCTGTGCCTCGCGGCTGGAATGGTGACTGACAGTGCGGGCGACGATCTGATATCGCTGGCAAATGCGAACGGTACCGACGTGGTATACCTGTCTCCGGGAGACACCGTGACATACGGTAACGAAGACAAGCGTTCCGTATACACATGCATATTTCCGGACGTCTCGAACTCCTACACGGACAAAAACGACGCCTGTCTGGTTATGACCATGGACTATATGTGCGACGGCGAAAAGGCCTTT
>JAILAS010000047.1 GCA_024681495.1 Eubacterium sp.
ACTCCTCATCGATGCCTCCTCGCGGTCAATCAGGTAAAGCACACCCCCCTACAGGCCCATTGACCCCGCACTCTCTCCGGTCGTAAACATATTCTCTATATAATAAAACGCCATTCCCCACCACCAAAAAAGCCCTAATCCCTGTCGTCAAAACAGGGACTAAGGCTCATAGCGGGCGTTCCTTAATCTGCTTTTACTATCCCACATATTGTGGTCAGAATCAACAGACCTTGCGCTAAACGCTCTTAATACGCTCTAAAAGTCGTATTTCGACTATTTTGTTGTAGAAATTATGTCAACCAAACAGAAAACCTATCTATTTGATTTCGTCGAGTGTCCTGTGGAACCTCGCCAGAAACTCCTTCGTCCTGTCCCTCTTCGGGTTAACGAAGATGTCATCGGACGAACCGCTCTCCTCTATCACTCCGTCGGCCATGAATATGACCTTACTGGAGATTTCCTTGGCGAATGCCATCTCATGTGTTACCACGAGCATGGTGAGTCCTTCGGAAGCGAGCTGGCTCATTACATCGAGCACCTCTCCAACCATCTGGGGATCGAGGGCGCTGGTGGGCTCATCGAAAAGCAGCACCTCAGGCTCCATCGCAAGCGCTCTGGCTATGGCCACGCGCTGCTTCTGGCCTCCGGAAAGCTGCGAGGGCTTCGCGTTTATATACGCGTCCATGCCAACCTTCTCGAGGAAGCGCATCGAAAGCTCCTCGGCCTCTTTCCTGGACTTCCCAAGCACCTTCGTAGGTCCGATCATGCAGTTTTTCAAAACCGGCATGTTCGAAAAAAGGTTGAAATTCTGGAATACCATTCCCACTCTGGCTCGGTATTCATTCACCTTAACACCGGGCTCGGTGATATCTGTCCCGTGGAACTTTATGGATCCGCTCGTGGGTGTCTCAAGCATGTTAATGCATCTGAGCAGCGTGGATTTACCGGAACCCGAAGCGCCTATGATAGACGTCACGTCTCCGGGATTGACTTCGAAGTCGATATCCTTGAGGACGAGGTGACTTCCGAAACTCTTTTTAAGATGTGATACTTCTATTATCTTTTCGTCGTACATCACTACGCCTCCATGGATATTCTGGGTTTCTTTTTCTTAGGGGGTCCTTCCAACGTGTAGTTGTCATCTCCGTCGAGCTTCTTCTCGAGAACCGAGAGCAGGAAGCTGGATGCAACCGTCATGATAAGATATATCACCATGACAATGGCGGCAGACTCGAAGTACGTGTACATAGCTCCCGCCACGGACTTGTGAACGAAGAAAAGCTCTACGATACCTATTACGGAAAGAACCGAAGTGTCCTTTATGTTGATGATAAAGTTATTTCCTATCTGAGGAATGATATTGCGGAACGCCTGGGGCATTACCACGTAGAGCATGGTCTGGAAATGCGTCATTCCAATCGCCTTGGCGCCCTCTGTCTGGCCGTCGTCCACGGAGATGATTCCTCCGCGCACGCTCTCCGCCATGTAAGCTCCCGTGTTAATGGAAACTATGAAGAAAGCGGACGTCCACATTCCCATGTGGATATTGAAAACCTGCTGCATTCCGTAGTAGATGAACACCGCCTGTACAATCATGGGCGTTCCTCTGAAAAGCTCCACATACGCCTGGAGAACAATCTGGATTATTCTGATAAAAGTCCTCTTAACTCCGCTCGTATGGGGTGTTTTTTCGGTGGGAATGTTTACCACGATACCCACTCCAAAGCCTATGATGCAGCCGACAAATGTGGCAACCAGGGCAATGAGCAGCGTCGATCCGGCACCCGCAAGGTACGACGTGCCGTACTTCGACAGCAGATACACTATCCTTTCCGCAAAACTCATTTCAGATATTCTCATAATTAATCACCTCGGCCGTTCGGCCCGTAAATTCTTCTTACTCGGAGAGAGGCTGTACTGCGATAGCCTCATCCATAAGCTCGTTGTAATCGTCCACGGTCATGGTCTCAAGCACTGCGTTGATCTGGTTCAAAAGCGCGGTATTGCCCTTCTGAACGGAGATTCCGATGTTAATCTCCTCCTCGGAAACGTCGAAGTCATCTCCGCTTCCCTCGAAGTCGAGGAGCTTCATGTCGGGATAAGCCACTACTGCAGCCTTTGCGGTAGGCATATCGGTAACAACGAGGTCTACGTTACCGCTCTCGAGTGCCACGAGCATGGCGGGAGCGGACTCCTGTGCAGCGAGGATGTTTGCATCCTCAATCTGGGGCAGGCAGGTATCGTACCAGATGGTACCAAGCTGAGACGTGCAGGTAGCGCCCTTAAGATCGGAAACACCGGCTGCGGAAGCGTAATCGCTGTCTGCGAGGGTAAGGGTTACGATAGATGCATAGTAGTAGGGCTCGGAGAAATCAACCATCTCGAGACGATCGGAAGTGATGGACTGACCGGCGATAACCGCATCAATGGTTCCGGCCTGTACTGCGGGTACGAGAGAATCCCAGTCGAGCTTAACGATCTGGAGCTCGCAGCCCATGGCCTCTGCAATCTTCTTAGCGATGATAACGTCATAGCCGTATGCATAGTCGGTGCTGTCCTTAATCTGAACTGCGCCGTTGGAATCATCGGACTGAGTCCAGTTATAGGGTGCATATCCGCACTCCATGGCTACTGTAAACACACCGTCCTCGATGGTTCCGTTGGATGCTGAATCTGCCGAAGCATCGGCAGAAGCGTCTGCGGAAGCCGCATTGGCGGACGCGTCGGCGGAGCCGGCGTCGTCACCCGAACCGGATGAAGCGGAGCCGCAGGCGGCAAGGCCTACTACGAGTGTCATTGCGAGCGCTGCGGAGGCAGCCCTCTTAAGCATGTCTTTGATACACATTCTTTTCATTTTTTCCTCCTTTATTTAGCGCAAAAAAATGAGCCCCTAGGGATTGCCGGGTGCTCAAACGCACTAATGGAATCTACTTTATTTGACTAAAGAATTTATATAACAATTGCGCCGATATGTCAAGGGTTTGGGGGGCAAAACCGCACCTTAATATAAATAAGAAAGAAGCAGTTCTCACGCCGGGGTCTCCCAATACCCAAAGAAACAGACGGCGCAGGCATAAAGCCGCGCCGCCTTTAGTTGACGTATTAGCCGTTCGGCCTGTTAAGCCGCGGTGTTATATCAGTTCACAGTGTGATGTCAAATCACAGTGTGCCATTAAGCCGCGGTGTAACCTCCGTCGACGGGAAGGGCCGCGCCTGTTACGAAGCGGGAGTCGTCGCTGAGAAGGAATGCGATGATGGACGCAATCTCGAAGTCCTCGCCGATTCTGCTCATGGGATGAAGGTCGCGGTAGGCCTGCTTCTGATCCTCGGGAACGAGCGGGGTGTTGATAACGCCCGGGCACACGCAGTTAACGCGGATTCCCTCGCCGGCGTATGCCACGCCTGCGGCCTTGGTCATGTTTACCACGCCGCCCTTGGCTGCGGAGTATGCCACGTTCGTGGGAACGGCAACGAGTCCGAACATGGACGCGAGGTTTACAATGGCTCCACCCTTGCCCTGCTTACGGAACTGCATGATGGCGTACTTATCTGCCAGCATAACGCCCGTGTAATCTACGGCATTAACCTTCTCCCAGTTGTCAAGGGACTCATCGGCAATGGCGTTGTTGGCTCCGCCGATTCCGGCGCTGGCCACCATCATGTTGAGCTCGCCGTACTCGGTAACGGCCTTCTCAACGGCCGCCTTAACGTCGTCCTCGCTGGTTACATTCGTCTTAATGTAGCTTATGTTTCCGTTGGGGAACTCCTTCTTAATATCGGCAGCCACCTCAGCAAGCTTGTCCGAATAGTCAGCGATAACCACGTTTCCGCCGCTCTCAACGATGCGCTTGGCGGTGGCAAGGCCCAGGCCGCTGGCGCCTCCTGTGATAAGCGCGGTCTTTCCGGTAAAGTCATATACTACCGATCTGATGATTTCTACTTCTCTCTCCATGGGGGATACCTCCTTTGAACTGGTGAATGGGGTTTATAACTTTTCGTTAGGCAATCAGAGGTTGTTTATGCAACAATTATTGCCTCGATATATCTATCATACAGTAAGCCATGACTAACTGCAAGAATTGTTTTTATTTTAACTAGCCTGTTAATAAAATGACAGATATTTGTCAGACAATTAGGGGACGGTGGGCGCCTCACCTACTCTTTTTGTCTTTTAGGTCACTTCCGGATATTTAAGTTCAAAACCCATCCCCCAATCCGCAAAAGTGTGCTAGAATAATACTGAGTTAGTTGTGTATAACTCCCCGCAGGCAGCCAGTCCATTCGCTTATAATCCCGGCCCAACATCTGTCGGCGGCAGTTTAAGGGGTTTAACCCAAATCTATTTTCAAAGGGGAACATCATGGAAAAAGTTAAGATTGAGAAAAACACCGTCCAGGAGACGCTGGTCATTCCGCTCTTCGGGCGCAAGCTATGCACCGAGCAGTACCCCAACCTGTTCCGGGACAAGAAGGCCGTGGAGCTCATGGAGCGCATCGACTACGACTTCGACACCATGGCCAAAAACGCCGGAGGCTTCGCCCAGAAGTTCGGTGCCCTCGAGGTGGCCATGCGCGAGAACGACCTCATGTGGGAGGTTAAGGACTACATCAAGGATCACCCCAACGCAGCCGTGATAAACATGGGCTGTGGCCTCGACCAGACCGCAGAGAACTGCGACAACGGCAGCACACACATTTACAACCTGGACATGCCCGACGTAATAGAGCTTCGGAACCGTCTGCTGCCCGAGACCG
>JAILAS010000071.1 GCA_024681495.1 Eubacterium sp.
ATGTTCAGTCTCCTCAGCAGGCCGCCGGAAAGCTTCTTCGGCTTATACTTCTTGTACTCGGTAAGACCGGTGTACTCGAGCGCCTCTTCGACATACTTCTTCCTCGTATCCTTGTCCTTTATGTAGAGCCCGCAGAAAAAATCCACATTCTCGAGAACATTCAGGGTTTCAATCACCGCGACATTCTGCATTACGACGCCAATCTTCTCCTTGATATCGTATGCCGACGGGGACATGGGCTTTCCGAAAACAGTGATTTCACCCTTGTCGTACTTAAGCAGTGACAGCAGACAGTTTATAGTAGTGGTTTTACCGGAGCCGTTGGGACCGAGCAGTCCCAGAATCTCTCCGTCCTCAACGTGAAGCGAAAAGTGATCGACTGCAATCTGATCTCCGTAGCGCTTTACGAGGTTGTCAATGGTTACAACATTTTGACTCATGTTTCTTCTCCCTTATATGAAATATTTTGCGACCACATATTGCGAACGATTCGCCGCATGCCGCATGTGAACTGTAATAAATTCTATAATTGTATTTTAGGGAAACATGTGTCATTTGCGTAGTGCAATGAGTCACGAATCAGAAATGACATTTGTCATTCGATGAAAAAGAGGCCGGACGAATCGACGCCGTGCGCATGGGTTTTGGGATTATGTTAACCAACGTCGGGTTCTCTCAGCCTCCCGGGGGATATTAATCGTCGGGAGCTGAGAGAGCCGGCGGTAAACTTAAAACATAAAAAAGCGCCCGAAGCGTAATCGCTTCCGGCGCTCAATTTATTTCACTTCAGGTACCTGCGGATATCTCCCCGCTTCTCCAGCCCCATCTTCTCCTTCACTGACGCCACCAGCTTCTTCACGTACGGCATCGAGATATAGAGGATATCGCAGATCTCCCGGTCGGATCTAAACTCCGCCATAAGCCGGGCGACATCCATCTCGCGATCTGTCAGAGGCCTGTTGAGTCCTGCCATCTTGGATTCGTCGAGCATGCCGCGATCGATGTTTACGGCGTAGAGGTCCAGGTAGTGCTGAACCCTCGCTAGAAGAACCTTTCCGGCCACAGGTTTTTTCAGGTAATCCACCACGTCCATCTCCAACCCCCGGCACTCCGCGTATTCGTCGGTGATGCCGGTCAGAAATACCACGGGAATCTTCTTCCAGTCCGCATTTTCCTTAAGCTTGCCGAGGACCTCGTACCCGTCCATGCCGTGCATAGAGATATCCAGCAATATCAAATGCGGGTCGAACGCCTTAGCCCTAAGCGTCTCCAGAGCAGCCTCTCCCGAAGATTCGCAACATACGTCATAGAGGGACTCGAGCTGCTCCTTCATTAGCTCCAGCACGTTCTTATCGTCGTCGATGAGCATCACTTTTTTTCTGTCCATCATTCTCCCCTTATCTTCTCTTCAAGCACCGCGATTCCCCTGCACACGCGCTCGTATTCCGCGAGCAAAATGCCGTGAATCGCCACCGCAAAAGTATCGTCCTCCCGAAACTCCACGGCCGCGGCCATCTCCGACAGGAGATCCGCTCCGATGCCCTTCGCCATGGACTTCAACGAATGAATCTGTATGTAGTAGTTGCCGTCAATCACAGGCTCGTCGCTGAGCACCGAATTCTCCCCGGCGTAATTCTCGAAAAGATGCATGCGCATTATGAGCTCCTCGACGCTGCCCGCATTGTTTTCCAGAGCGAGATTCAGGTCGATGCCGTATGCCATGAGGATGTCCTGCCAGCCCTCGAGGTTATCGCGGGTCAGGCCGCCCTCCTCCTTGCCCTGTATGGAGACGACCTTATCGGGCACGAACTCACGGAGCGCGTCGTACAGACGCGAGGAACTGATGGGCTTGGACAAAAATCCCGAGAACCCGTGAGCCAAAAGCCGCTGCTCCACGCCATTCATTATATCGGCCGTCAATGCGACTATCGGGGCTTCGAACCCGGGATACTCCTCATGAATCTTCTCGAGGGTTTCCTCGCCGTCCATCCCGGGCATTCTGAGGTCCATCAGGACCAGGTCGTAATCTTTTATGTCAACCATCTCGAGCGCTTCGTATCCGCTCTCCACGTCATCTATCTGCACCAGCGCGGGCGCGAGAAGCTCCACGACGACCTTGCGGTTGAACGCATTGTCGTCCACGACGAGTATGCGGGCCTCGGGTGCAACGATATGCTCGGTCTTCTTCTCACGCGCGGCGTCGTCCGCGGTCGGAGCAATCGTCCAGGCATCCACCTCCTGTGGTATCGTGACCGTGAATACCGTGCCCTCTCCCGGATTGCTCTCGCAGAAGACGGTGCCGTTCATGGTCTCGGTCAGCTCGGAGACAATGGACAGGCCCAGGCCCGTGCCGGAGTTGCCGCGCACGTCCTCCTGCATGCCGCGCTCGAAGGGCATGAAGATTCTGTCGATGTCCTCGGGGGCGATTCCCACTCCCGTGTCCCTGACGAGGATGGTAAGCATCATCTTGGACGAGCCCTGCTGCCCGGCCTCATTATCCGGGCTCTCCAGCGACACGTACATTCCGACCGAACCCTCCTCGGTGTATTTCACGGCGTTGCCCATGAGGTTGTTCACTATCTTAAGCAGGGACTCCTCGTCACCGCGAAGTGTCCCGCCGAAATCGGTGTTGTAAAGGAACTCGAAGTCAAGCCCGCGAGAGCCGGTCCTGACCTCCCAGATGTCCGCCAGGTCTCTGAAGAATCCCTTTGGATTGTATGGGATGCTCTTGAGGCGGAACTTTCCGGACTCTATCTTCGAGATGTCCAGCATGTCGTTTATAAGTGAGAGGAGGATCTCCCCCGATACGTCGCTGTTGTTTACCCAGTCCTTGATTTCGCGGGAGGATGTGTTCTGGACTATCAGCTCATTCATGGCCAGGATGGTATTAAGGGGCGTCCTTATGTCGTGGCTCATCTTGGCCAAAAAGTCGCTCTTGGCCTCGTCGGCCTTCCTCGCCTCAATGACGGCCCGGTTAAGCTCTTCCTGCTTTCTCTTATACACTCGAATCTGGAGGAACATCGTCACGGCCAAAGTCACAGAAACTATGCTCTGACACGTTACCACATCGATAAGAAAAGCCCGGTCGTCCAGTATGCTTTCGGCGGGCAGGGGATTATGGTAGGCAAAGAAGCAAAGCCCGCCGTACCACACCAGTTCGACCACTACCAGAAAAGGCATTACCGGACCGTCCAACATAAAGGCCGTAAACACGACCGCGAAAATAAAGAAACTCGGAACGCCGCTCTTGTAGCCGCCGCCCGAGAAAAAAAGCAACGTAAAAAGGCCGATAAAAATGACCACAACGGTCAGAATCATCGCGCCCTTGTAACGCCCTGTCCTATGGGTATAGACGAGCAAAACGACTGAGAACACCGCGCCCAGAAGGTTCTGGATGACAGCGTCCATGCCGATTCCGGCCACGTAGTTATACAGACCGGTAATTACGGAAACCAGGGCCCCGCCCGCCGCCAGTATATGGAAGGCGCTGACCTGAATGTCCACGTTCTCCGGCATGAGATACCTCAACACAGGATTTATGTATTTTTCTTTAAAGGATCCCATCACGCTCATACGCCCCTCTAACCCTCGCTGCTACAAGATTTCCTACGAAACCCATTATAGTTTATCCGATGGGCGGCGTAAATGCTACATCCTAAAAGTATACTTTATTGCACCCGGGTCGCATTCCTCAGAGTGCAATACGTAATGTCATCCTCATCATAGGTATCGAATGTCCCCACCACGGTCACCTCTTCACCGTCCTCCTCGGGATAATCGTCCTCATCGGTGAGCACGAACTCTATGCCCTGCGAACAGCACGCCGTGGCGTCCTGGATAACGCAGCAGTGGTAGACGATTCCCGTGGTCTCGTCCTTAAATCGAGAGTAGAGGCCGGTCATCTTAACAACCTTGCCCATGTAGTCCTCGGGGGTGACCATCATGTTGTAAACCTCGGAGTATACCATGGTGCTGGAAAGCGCGGTGAGGTCCACGTCTACGCCCTGGGTGGAGCTCATAGCATCCTCGGCTTCCTCCTCGGCCTTTTCGTTTTCGGCCTCGGTCTCTTCCTCCTGCTCTTCGAGGTAGTCCTCGACATCCTCCTCGATGTCCACCTCGCCGTCGTCCTCATTGGCCTCCTGTGCCTCGATGGCATCGGCCACGGTGGACGAGACATCGCCGCTCGCAGAGGATGAACCGCCGCAGCCCGTCAATGCCAAAGCGGCCGTCACGCATAGAATCAGCAAAAGCTTATTTCTCATTTCTAATTTCTCCTTATTAAAGCTCCGACCAGATAGCAAATGGCGAAGGCCACCACGTCAGCAGCCACGATGGTCGAGCCGACCGGCGTGCCCGCAACTATCGAAACCAGGATGCCCGCCAGCGCGCAGATTACCGAGAGTACGGCCGAGCACACAGTCACAGCCCTAAAGCTGTTGAACAGCCTCATCGCCGAAAGCGCCGGGAATATGACCAGGGCCGAGATCAGAAGCGATCCTACCAGATTCATGGCCAGAACGATGATTACCGCGATCACAATCGCGATAAGAAGGTTATATCTGTCGGCGCGAACGCCCGTGGCCCTCGAGAAGTTCTCGTCGAAGGTCACCGCAAAAATCTTGTTGTAAAAGAGCACGAAGATGACTACCACCGCCACCGACAGCACGGCGCACAGTGCCACTTCCCACGAGGTCAGCGTCAGTATCGACGTGGAGCCGAAAAGCGTGCTGCACACGTCTCCGGTGAGGTTGCTCGACGTGGAGAAGATGTTCATTATCAGATAGCCGAACGCCAGGGCGCCCACGGAGATCATGGCGATGGCCGCGTCTCCCTTTATCTTCGTATTCTGCCCCGTCCTAAGGAGCAATACGGCGCTTATAACCGTGACCGGCATAACGATAATCGTCTCGTTGGTAAGGTTCAACACGGCCGCAATCGACATGGCACCGAAGGCAACATGGGACAGTCCGTCTCCTATGAAAGAAAACCTCTTAAGGACCAGGGTGACGCCCAAAAGCGATGAGCACAGTGCGATGAGCACGCCCACTATAATGGCGTACCTCACGAAGGGGTATTCCAGATACATTGCAAGCGTCTCTATCATAATGCCTCACCACCTTCCTGCTGCATGAGGAACAGTTTCCCCGCAGGGCTGCTCAAATACTCCTCCCTGGTTCCAAAGAAGACGGAATCTCCTATGTGAAGAATGTGACTGGCGTAACGAATCGCCGCGGATATGTCGTGGGAAATCATGATTATTGTGATCCCATCCTTATTCAGATCCTCGATGAGGCTGTACATCTCCGCAGTGACCATGGGGTCGAGACCCGAAACGGGCTCGTCCAAAAGCAGGATTTTACCTGTGGCGCACAGCGCACGCGCGAGGAGCACCCTCTGCTGCTGACCGCCCGAAAGCTCTCTGTAGCAACGGTCGGCCAGATCCAGGATGCCCATCCTCTCCATGTTCTGCCTGGCCTGTGCCTTCTCCGCCTTGTTGTAAAAGGGGCGAAGGCCGCAGCTGGCCTGGAATCCGGAGATGACGATTTCCTTGACCGATGCGGGGAAATCCTTCTGCACGAGTGTCTGCTGCGGCAGGTAGCCAATCTCATTCTTCTTAAGCCCATCACCAATCAGAATCTGACCGTCGATCGGATCCTGAAGATTCAGTAAGGTTTTCATAAGCGTGGATTTTCCGGAGCCGTTCTCCCCGACAATGCACAGGTAATCCCCCGCATTAACGGTGAAGTTCAGCCCTTCGACTACGGCTCGGGAGTCATATCCCGGCGCCAGATTCTGAACGGTGAGTAAAGCCATAAAAAAGCGCCTCCTACTTCAATGCTTCCTTAAGCACGGCGAGATTATCCTCCATAACGGACAGGTAAGTCACGCCGTTTGCCACGTCCTCAGCGGTCGTGGACTGCATGGAGTCCATGGAAAGGATCTGCTGATCCTTGGACTCGGTATTCTCTATGATGGTCTGCGCGATCTTCTGATCGCTGTTTTCTATGGTAAGAACGGTGCCAAGCGAGAGCTCATCGACCTTCCCGGCCAGGAATGTGATGGTCTCGAAGCTGGCCTCAGTCTCGGCGGAGCAGCCTACGAACGCTGCGTAGTAGGAGAGTCCGTAGTCATCCACCAGATAGCGGAAGGGGAAGCGGTCTCCGAAGAGAAGGGTCTTCTGCGAAGCCGCCTCTACTGCTGCCTCATACTCCGCGTCGAGAGCGTTGAGCTGCTCAATGTAAGCTGCGGCATTGGCTGCGTATGCATCGGCGTTCGCGGAATCCGCGGTCTGAAGCGCCTCGCCGATGCACTCGACCAGGGCGGCGGAGTTCTTGAGCGAGAGCCATACGTGCTCGTCGTACTCGACCTCCTCTTCGCCTTCCTCGGACTCACCGTCCTCAGCTTCTTCCTCTTCCTCGCCTTCCATGCCTTCTACGAGCTCCTCCTCCTTTACGGATTCTCCGAGCTCATCGAGCAGATTGATGACGATCATATTCTCGTTGGTGGACTCCTTAAGGGCATCATCCACCCAGGAGTCGGACTCACCGCCCACGTAGATGAACACGTCGCAGGTGGAAATATTCATGATGTCCTCAACGGTGGGCTGATAGCTGTGAAGATCCACGCCGTCGTCGAGGAGCATGGTTACCTCGGCGTTCGACGCATTGTCACCCAAAACGTTCATCACCCAGTCATACTCGGGGAAAATGGTGGTAACTATCTGAAGCGAATCGCCGTCCTGAGTGTCGGCTGACGCATCGGCCGAAGAATCGGCGGATGCTGCACTCGCGGAAGCGTCGGCGGACGCACCGTCGGACGACTCCTGTGCGGATGAGCCGCAAGCCGCCAGGCAGCCCATCATCATAACAGCGGCAACTAAAAGTGATATATATTTCTTCATGGATTAAAAACCTCCGTAATTATCTAGTATTATGTAAACTTGGGTTTGGAGTCCCGGGAGTGTCCTAGGTACTCCGACGGAGCTCAATCGTTCATGCGTACCTTCGCGGTAACCAGAGTCTTCGACTCCTCAGCCCAACCCGGCATGGCTACCGTCAAAAGCTCAAACGCCGCAATGGCCGTGACAACGCTCACTCCAACCGAGCCGTCGCCCATCTGGTGAAGTACGCTCTCGCATATCTGAATGCATGAGCAGATGGGGCAATCATCGTCATCGCAGTGATGGCCGGCCTCGGCCGCAACGAAGAAGGCGGAAACGATAACCACAGCCAGCATTAGCGCTGCAATAGCGCCGGCGGCTGCCTTTTTCACATATAAAGTGTTTTTCATAGCGTTTCCTCCTTCCTTTTAATCCTGTCGCTCAATCCGAGCTCTTTATCCTATCTCTTTATTCCGGCTCTCTATTCCGGCTCTCTATTCCGGCTCTTTATTCCGAGCCTTTATCCTATCTCTTTATTCCGGCTCTTTATCCCGGTTCGTTATTCCTACTCTTAATCCCGGGTCGTTATTCCGGCTCTTTATCCTTCGCATCCGCGCACTCGGCGCAAACGCCGTAAATGACCGTCCTCACGGGATCCATGCGGAAGTTATGTTCCTTACACAGATGCACCCCGAACTCCTCTAGCTCCTCGCAGTGAAGATGAATCAGCTTCCCGCACCTCTCGCACTTGCAATGGAAACAAACCTCGTGCCCGTGATGGCACTCCTCGCCTATGTACTCGAAGCACGCGGGACTGTGGGAATCGATGACGTACTTATTAACAACTCCCTCGTCCACCAGCTTCTCCAGCTGGCGATAGATGGTGGACTGCCCGATGGGCGCCCCCTGCCTGCGGAAGTACTCGCACACGTCGCCGGCGGTGATGTGCTCGCCCGGCACCGTCACCAGATAATCCAGCAATATCTCGCGCTGTTTGGTTTTATATTTAGACCTCTGATTCATATAATCTCCATAACGCAAAAATGAGAACCGTTCCCAATTATATGTCCGGTCGACATATTTGTCAACCAATTTGGGAACGATTCTCAAAAATTGTTTTTTTCTTAATATTTAGCGGTTTCAGGCTCCGAAAATGTCGATTAAATCCTCCTTAAACTCGCCCTTTTCGCCGGCAATGTGGTCACGATAATCTGCGAAATCCCGCACACGGTCTTCGTAGTTTTCCAAACCGTCGCGTATCACGTCGACGACCTCAACTGGCATGACCTTGTCCTGATCGAGCTTGTACCTGTCGGGGATGGGCACATCGGCATGGAACCCGGCGGATCCCCTCCGTCCGGTAATAACCACGCAGCCGCTCATTGCCGCCTCGCGCGGAATCCTGTCCTTGCCCGGATGGTTGCCGAAGTCGATGTACACCTTCGAGTGCGCCATAAGATTCCTCACCTGATCGGTGGTCATCTTCTCGATGGGAATCCAGCGCAGCTCGGGAGCCACATTCATCAGCCTCTCTACGAAATCGAACCCCTTGTTGGGATTGTAGAGGACGATGTTCTCCTTAGGCGTCGCCAGGGCCTCGTCCGCGTCCTCCAGGTATCTCTGGTTTACATAATCTGCCAGGTGGTGAATCCTTTCCTCGGCGATGCCGTTTCGGCGGATGTAGTCACCGGCGTACTCCGATTGAATCATATGCACGTCAACGTTTCGCCCGAGGATCTCCAGCATCTGCTCCACCTCGGCGGCGGGATCCTCGGCGTCGGAGAAGGAACGGATGAAATTGTCAACGGACATCCACCAGAACAGCTGCCTGCTCTCGTGAACCATCGTAGAGACGCGGCTCCAGCCCTCGGGTATGACTACTGCATTCTCGGGGGAATCCTCGATTCTGTCGAATGTGGTAATGTGCCCCGCCACGTAATGGAAGAGCTCCGGATGGCATGTCACCTCAGGGCGCTCACCCACGTTGATGTAGGCAATCTGCGCGTTTCCCATGTAGTAGTTCAACCAATATACAAGCTGGTGCAGGAGCTCCGCTCCGCCGCTCTTTATTCCCATCGGGCAGACGACGAACACCTTTTTATAGCGGCTCTTCACCGGGGAAAGGCTATGCTCAGCGGAAATGCGCCGCAGGATGGTCAGACCGTTGGAGTCCAGGCGGCACTCCAGCCTGTGGGCGTTGAAGAGATCCCAGTGGGCGGCCGAATTGGCGGCCGGGGCCGCGGTGTCGGACATTTCATCGGACCCGGTGACGGGCGGCGTGGAAGCACGATACGCGGCCGGGGCCGCCGCAGACTCCTCAGCCTGTGCTGCAGAGGACCTGAAAAGCACGAGCGACTCGCCGTGGAGCGCGCGCCCCCAGACCCCCGGAAAGATATTCGTGAAGTCTGGCCGGGCGACAACGCTCTCATGGATAATCACGTAGTCCATGAGGGCGTCGTAATCCACGGTATAGGTGCGGGGATCCAATATCCCGTGCACCTGCGCATGGGGATACAGGCGCTCGACGACGTGTCCGATAAAATGGCCACGTGCCCCGATGACGCAGACGGCAAACTCCTTCTGCCTGTCCTTCGGCAGATAAATCATGTACTCCGCCGCTCCCTTCAACAGCTCGGGATTCGCATCCTCGATAGCCGAAAGCTGCCTGTCGATTTCAATTATCTCCTCCCCCGGGGAAGCATGCTCGAGCTGCCCCAGGAGATTCCGATATAAATCCGTTAATTCACTCATTCTGGTTCCTGTTTTCTCTGTTATTTAGCCCTCTCTGGAAGCGAGCTCCTTGTCGAGAAGATAGAGATTCTTGGCGTCCTTGCCGAGCATCTGGACCTTGGCAACCATCTCCTTGGAGTTAGTCTCCTCCTCCTGCTGCTCCTCGATGAACCAGTTCAGGAAGTTCTGGGTCCTGTAATCGCCGTCCTTTACGGCTGCGTCCATGATCTTAACGATCTCGTCGGTGATGTAGTGCTCGTGCTCGTCGGCGGCCTTTACTGCCTCGAGGGCGTCTTTGAACTTGACCTTAACCTCGCCAATGGGAGCGAGCGTAACGTCCTGATCCTGGTCGAGAAGATACTCGTAGATCTTCATGGCATGCTCCTGCTCCTCCTCGGCCTGAACCTTGTACCAGGAAGCGAATCCGGGAAGGTCCTTCTGCGCGAAAAACTTGGCGATACCAAGATACAGGTATGCCGAATAGAATTCTTTGTTAAACTGCTCGTCGAGTAACTTGATAACTTTCTTATTCATACTGGTCTCCTTTCGGTAAATATCCCAATAACAACTGTTTCTATTTTACACTATTTGCCCCACATTACCACAGCAATATTTCTCAAGACGAGGGCGGAGGGGTTCCACATCTTTACAGTAAATAGTATTCTATCATCTCTTTGATGTGGTTTACCTCGAGGCTCCTCTCCTCTGCTTTATTCCCCCAACAACTCCAGGCCCCCGGTAACATACACCGTCCCCAAACGGCGCCTGCAGCCGGGTAAACTCCCGCTACCGGCACAATTACCGCGTTCCTTTTTATAAAAAATGGGTATCATGTGGCGAAAATGCCACCTGAACTTTTGGCAGAGGAGAGAAATTCCTCCACCGAAAAAATAATATCTTACTATCCGAATGCTTGTCAACACAAACGTCCGGCTCAGCCCATAATCTTATGTATCTCCGCTTCCACCTTGCCGTCCGCCCCGATTTCAACGGTCGCGTAGGTACCGACGCCCGCATTGCCCCTCGGATAGGTAAGTGATCCCGGATTCACCACCAGAATGCGCCCGTCTTCATAACGCGATATCTTCGCAATATGGGTATGCCCGTACAACACAATATCCGCATCGCGCTCCAGCGCCGCCTTGACGAGCCCCTCCTCTGAGCGCTTGGCGCGGATATGACCCTGATGCCCATGAATCATAAAGATTTTATGCCCCTCAGCAGCGAAGCAGACTTCTTCGGGATAGTCGACGAAAAAATCGCAATTTCCCCTCACGGCATAGAACCCGTATCTTTCTCCCTCACCGGCATAATAGCTGTTGAACTCGTACTCGTCGAGCCTTCTTTCGGAATCGCCGCAAAACGCCATGATATCAAACGGACTCTCACGAGCCACCGCCTGATCAATATATGAATTCTTTCCATGCGAATCCGATACAACTAAAATCTTCATAAAGCAAATCCTTAAAACTATATCTCTACAGCCCCATCATAGTTTACATAACGCTAGCCGCCCTAACCCTATGCATAACAACAGTCGGTCAAATTCGAACTTCGTCGCAGTTTACATAACGCCAACCGGCAAATTCGGCCCTCACCGCAGTTCACATAACGCCAACCGGCAAATCCGCCCTCACCAGGGTTTACATAACGCCAACTCCCCCGGCCTATCCCAGCAACGTCTCCTGCCACTGCGCCTCCTTAAATCCAAGGAGCACAAAATCATCTCCAACTAGCATGGGCCGCTTTACCAGCATCCCATCCGACGCCAGCAACTTAAACTGCTCGTCCTCGCTCATATCCGAGAGCTTCTTGGAAAGCTGCATCTCGCGATACAACTGCCCGCTCGTG
>JAILAS010000107.1 GCA_024681495.1 Eubacterium sp.
TCGGGACCGTAATCCTCGAGGATGTTGCCGGTCTTCTTCGTCTTGGGGATGAGTATCCTCACGTGGTCCGAGACGAGCTGCAAGAGGTCCCTGTCCCCGGATACAATGCGCACGTCGAGCCCCGTCTCCTCCGCCTTGAGCGAGATGGTGCCCAGCACGTCGTCGGCCTCGTATCCCTCGAGCTCGACCACGTCGATATCCATAGCAACGAGCGTCTCCTTAATGAGAGGAACCTGCTCGCGGAGCTCGGGATCCATGGGCTTTCTGGTGCCCTTGTATTCCTCGAACATCTTATGGCGGAAGGTCGGCGAGTGAACGTCGAACGCTATGGTCAGATAGTCGGGCTTTTCGACCTCGACGATCTTGAACATAATGTTCAAAAAGCCCATCACGGCATTGGTGTGGACCCCCTTGGAGTTGGTGAGGTCCGGCATACCGTAGTAGGCTCTGTGCAGAATACTGTGTCCGTCGATTAAAACCAGCTTTTCTCTCATTATTTTCCTCTCACATAACCAATGGGAGCCGAAGCTCCCATTGTAAATAAAGTCTGTAAAGTTTCGACAACCGCTTATGCTTCAAACTTAGCGGTGGTCTCCTTGAAGGAATCGGAAATCTCCTTGTTGATATTCACATCGGAGTTAATCTGTGAAATCTCGCCAACGAGCTCCGTGGTCTCCTCAGCCGCCGTCGATACCGCATTGGAGCTCTCGTCCACTGCGTTCGAAACGTCCGCGAATCTGGATACCATGCTATTGATAATCTCGGTAAGAGATTCGGCGTTGTGTGCGAACTCCTTCATCTTATCGTTGATGTAGGACGCATCGTCCGAATACTGCTCACCGGACTCAACGAATCTGTCATAGTCGACCATAACGGTCTCATCGATGTACTTAACGATCTCATTGGAGCTCTTAATAAGCGAGTTAACCGAATTGATAACCTGATTATTAATCTCCTGGATGTCGTTAGCCGTCTCTCTGGAGGAATCGGCAAGGTTTCTAATCTCCTCTGCAACGACTGCGAATCCCTTACCTGCTTCACCCGCACGGGCTGCCTCAATCGAAGCATTAAGTGCGAGGAGGTTCGTCTGGGTAGAGATGCTGAGGATCTCATCCGTAAGTCCCTGTACCTGGGATACGCTCTCGGAATCCTTTATAGCCTTGCGGAGAGCGCTCTCTATGGAACCGATAACGCTGGTAGCGTTTTCCTTATTAGCAAGTGCGCCTTCCCTAAGGGTGGTAGCCCTGTCGTTCATGGCGTCTGAGTAATCGAGAATCTCGCCTGCGGATGCGGCCATGGTCTCGACCTCCTCACGTGCGCTGGATGCGCCCTGTGATACGGAAGCCATGGATCCGGAAACCTCGGTCATGGTAGCTGCAAGCTCTTCCATAACTGCTGAAATGTCCGTAGCGTTAGAGTTAGAGTTACTTACGTTACCAATGATACTGGATACGATGGAATCCATCTGTACGGAATTGTCCGTAAGCTGCATCATGATCTGCTGCAGCGTCTCTACGAACATGTTAATGCCGTTCGCAAGCTCTCCAACCTCGTCATTGGTGGTAACGCTGACTCTGGCGCTGAGATCTCCGCGTCCCTGCTCGATGCTGTCGGTGATAGCGGAAAGGTCTGCGTGTGTCCTCTTAATGGGTGTAACCACATTCCTGTGTACGTTAAAGATACAGAACACAAGGATGATGAAGAATATAACCAGCGTGATAATACCTGTAGTACGGGACGAATTATACGTAGCCTGCTGGGAAACTATGGTAGCAGCAGTCTCTGTATCATTGGCCTCCTTAAGAGCGGTGATGTCAGCCTCAACCGCTACGCCTGCCATGGTCATGTCGCCGTCAGCGATGGCGATGGCGCCTTCAATATCGTTGGCAGCGGCCAGCTTATAAGCCTCTTCATATAGCGCAATGAAGGTGGCATAGTCAGTATTCAGCGCCTCCAACGCAGTGGCAGCATCTCCTCCGCCAAAATTCAATCCGGCGAGAATCTCTCCGGTGGTCGTCATATTGGTTTCAAGGTCTCCTGCAATGTGCTCGGCATTCTCACCGTCACGTCCAACAATGTACGCAAAAATGAGCTTCTGCTCTGCCTGAAAACCTGTGCTGAGCTGTCCGATGTTATCGATGTTAGCTATTGCAAAATCCTCAATCTGGACACTCTTGCTCTGTACCTGAGCCGAGAGATAAAGCATCAGTAATAATCCGATTACAGCCGCCGCTGTAAGCAATCCAACCGGAAACAGCACCTTGCCTGTGATGCCGAACTTCCCCCTGCGGCCTACCTTCTTCTTTTTAACCGGCTTCTTCTCGTCAACAACTTCCTGGGTCTCATTTTCTTTCATAACTGTCCTCCTTAAGTGTGATGAATTTATATAATCCAGACATGGCAAATGTCGAAGATTCTCATCAACAAACATGGAAATATCTCCATGCTCAACTATTATAACTCATTAACATAAATAACTTCAAGCATAAAAAAGCCCCCGGACAAATATGTCCGGGGACTGAATGCTCAAAGCGTATCGGGTATTACTAGAAGATACCTCCAACCTTGGAAAGAAGGGGAGCGAATACGAGTGATACGATCGTCATAAGCTTAATAAGGATGTTGATAGAGGGACCTGAGGTATCCTTAAAAGGATCACCTACGGTATCACCAACAACGGCTGCCTTGTGGGGCTCGGAACCCTTGCCACCGTGAGCGCCGCCCTCGATGTACTTCTTAGCGTTATCCCATGCGCCACCAGCGTTAGCCATGAAGATAGCCATCATTACACCGGTAACGAGCGCGCCTGCGAGGAGTCCACCGAGCGCCTCAACGCCAAGGAAGAAACCTACTACGAGAGGTACGATAACTGCCATAAGTCCGGGCACGATCATCTCCTTAAGAGATGCAGTGGTGGAAATAGCTACGCAGTTCTTATAGTCGGGCTTGGAAGTTCCCTCAAGAATTCCCTTGTCCTCACGGAACTGACGACGTACTTCCTCGATCATCTGGTGAGCTGCCTTGGAAACTGCCTCCATGGTGATGGCGGAGAATACGAAGGGAAGCATACCACCGATGAACAGACCGATAACTACGCGGGGCTCAAGGATGTTGATACCCTCAGTAGTAATACCAACTGCCTGTGCGTAGGAAACGAACAGTGCAAGAGCAGTAAGAGCAGCAGATCCGATAGCGAATCCCTTACCCATAGCTGCGGTGGTGTTACCTACGGAGTCGAGCTTGTCCGTGATGTCACGAACGCTCTCGTCGAGATCAGCCATCTCTGCGATACCACCGGCATTGTCGGCGATGGGGCCGTAAGCATCAACTGCAAGAGTGATACCAAGGGTGGAAAGCATACCTACTGCAGCAAGTGCGATACCGTAAAGGCCGGCCACGCTGTAAGCTACGAGGATAGCTACGCAGATAAGGATTACGGGGATTGCGGTGGAACGCATTCCAACTGCAAGTCCGGAAATGATGTTTGTAGCGGAACCGGTCTCGGACTGCTCTGCAATCTTCTTAACCGAACCATAAGCATCAGAAGTGTAAATCTCGGTAACCATACCGATAATAACGCCGACTGCAAGACCTGCAATAACTGCGATTGCGGGCTTGATGTCGCCCATCAGCTTAATGCTGAGTACGATGGAGCAGATAACAACGAGTACAGACGAAAGATATGTACCGGTGTTAAGTGCCTTATGGGGATCGGAGTTCTCGTTACCACGAACGAAGAAGCATCCGATTACGGACGAAATGATTCCGGCTGCGGCGAGGAATACGGGAAGAAGTACATAACCCATGCTCTCTCCGCTGGCTACCATGGCTGCGCCAAGGGTAAGTGCGGAAACGATAGAACCAACATAAGACTCGAAAAGGTCGGCACCCATACCAGCCACATCACCTACGTTGTCACCAACGTTATCAGCGATAACTGCGGGGTTTCTGGGGTCATCCTCGGGGATACCTGCCTCAACCTTACCAACGAGATCGGCACCAACGTCAGCAGCCTTGGTGTAGATACCACCGCCGACACGGGCGAAAAGTGCGATTGAAGAAGCACCGAGGGAATATCCTGTAAGGACATCAACGTTCTGGCCTGTAATATAGTAGATAACGGTCACACCGAAGAGACCGAGGCCTACCACACACATACCCATAACGGAACCGCCCTTGAATGCAATTCCGAGGGCCTTGTTCATGCCACCCTCTTTAGCGGCGTTTGCAGTACGAACGTTAGCCTTAGTAGCAACGGTCATACCGATGTAGCCTGCTGCGGTGGAGAACAGTGCTCCGATTACGAAGCAAACAGCTGTCATCCAGCTTACTCCGAAGCCGATTACAACAAAGAGTACGATAACGAAGATTACCAGCACCTTGTACTCGGCCATAAGGAATGCCTTAGCTCCCTCTGCGATTGCAGCTGCAATCTCAGACATGCGATCAGTTCCTTCAGATTCTTTGGAAATCTGCGTAGCCCTGAACAGTCCGAACAAAAGAGCGCATACCGCGATAGCGGGCACTACCAGATACAATGGACTTAACATTATTTCTTTCCTCCTACAACTATTGATAAAAATTTGAAAAAAATATTTTTACAGCATTTGATATAGTAGCACAATTGTCCTCGTCATGTCAACGAACAAAGCTACCTAAAATGCCTGCTGCCACTTGCCAATTTCTAACAAAAATCACGACTGACTACTTCTTAACGCCCTTGGTATCCCTCCTGGCAAAGTGCAGTCTGTTAAGGACCACTTCCCTGCCCTTGAAGCTTACGACCACCTCATCGGCGCTGTCCACAACGTAGATATCCGTAATCTGATCTCCGGGCGAGAGCTTGATTCCTCGCACGCCCACCGCAGCCTTCTTCTTCTCCGGGAACTCCGAGAAAGGAACCCTCAGGAACATGCCGCGCTTCGTCTGGAATACGATGCTTCGCTCCTCCTTGACCTCGGCCACGGTCATAAGCGTATCGCCGTCATTGAGCTTCGTGGCTGCCGTGGTCCTCTTCGAGACGTTGAACTCGTCGCCCGAAACCACCTTGGTCATGCCCGACGAGGCCGAGAACAGAAGCTTCTTATCCTTAAGCTGGCTTATGGAATTTATGTAAACTATGTCCCCCTTGGAACTGTCGTAATCCGACACGTTATCCAGGGGCGTACCCTTGTCCTTATATCGCCCGTGCGGGAGGTCTGTCATCTTAATCATGTGCATGTCGCCGAGGGTGGTGAACACGCATATCTTTCCGGTGTTCATGCCCGGTATCACGTACCTGAACTCGGAGTCAATGGCCTCCTTGTTCTTCTCGTATACGGACACGTCCACGGTCTTGCCGTAACCGAAACGATCCATGAGGAAGTAGACGGGCTTCTCCTCCATCTTCTTCTCCTCGTATACCGCCTGCTCGATGTTATCGATGACGGTGAGTCTCTCGCGCGAATACTCCTTGGAGAACGCGTTAAGCTCCTTTATTATCTGCCTGGTCATCGAGGAGTAGTTATTGAGGATGTCCTCATACTTCTCGATGTTGGCGAGCGTGGTGTCGTGCTCCTTCTTCAGGGCATCGATTTCGAGTCCGATGAGCTTATAGAGTCTCATGTCCAGAATGGCCTGCGCCTGCTTCTCCGTGAAGCACAATGTAGCGGCCTCCTTCTTAGATGCGGCGGACTTGAACTTGATGTTATCCGTAATTCCTTCCACCAGGCATGCCTTCGCATCCTTCACGTTCTTCGATCCGCGAAGAATCTCTATGATAAGGTCGATGACGTCGCATGCCTTTATGAGACCTTCCTGGATTTCCTTCTTATCCATCTCCTTGGCGAGCATCGTCCTGTACTTGCGGCCGAACACCTCGTACTGGAAGTCGGCGCACGCCGAGAGAATCTGCTTAAGGCCCAATGTCTCGGGGCGACCCTCGGAAACGGCGAGCATATTCACGCCGAAGGTATCCTCGAGTCTGGTCTTCTTATAAAGGAGGTTACACAGGTTATTTACATCCGTGCCCTTCTTCACCTCGATGACGATGCGTATGCCATCCTTGGAGGACTGGTTGGAGATGTCGGTTATCTCCGGGGCCTTGCGGTTTTCCACCAGGGAGTACACGTCGTTCAGGAACTTTCCGATACCGGCGCCTATCATGGTGTAGGGAATCTCTGTGATGACGATTCTCTCCTTACCGCCCTTAACCTTCTCTATCTCGACCTTGCCACGGATTCTAATCTTACCCGTACCGGTCTCGTATATATCCTTTAAGTCATCCTTATTTATTACAATACCGCCCGTGAGGAAGTCCGGGCCGGGAATAAGCTCCATGAGCTTTTCCGTGGTGATGTCCGGGTTCTTCAGATACGCCTTCAGTCCCTCGACCACCTCTCCGAAATTATGGGGAGGAATGCTGGTAGCCATTCCGACCGCGATACCCTCGGCACCGTTTATGAGGAGGTTCGGCACCCTTACGGGAAGCACCTCGGGTTCTTTCTCCGTCTCATCGAAGTTCGGAACGAAGTCAACCACGTCCTTGTCGAGATCGGCCAGATACGCCTCCTGCGTGACCTTCTGAAGCCTGGCCTCGGTGTATCGCATAGCAGCGGCGCCGTCTCCCTCGATGGATCCGAAGTTTCCGTGTCCCTCGACGAGAGGAAGCCCCTTCTTAAAGCCCTGGGTCATTACGACCAAAGCCTCGTATATGGATGAATCTCCGTGGGGATGATACTTACCCATGGTATCGCCGAC
>JAILAS010000132.1 GCA_024681495.1 Eubacterium sp.
ATGTTATGTTAACCTTCTGGTGCGCGTCGATAAGGGTCGTTCTGTAGATGAGCAGGTAGGAGCTCGCGGAATTGGCTATGTAAATAAAGAAAATGAGGTAGATCCTGTCGACTGAGCCGTAATCCTTTATGAGTATATGGAGGAAGGGCATGACGGCCAGGCCTCCCACGAATATAATCGCGGAGACGCCGTGGTAGAACTTCCGGTACATCTTCATTATGGACTTCTGCTTCTCCACGTTCCCGTGCGCGATGGGCTCGTAGAGAGCGAACGCAATGGCGCCCTCGAGCCCCATCTCCGAAAGCGTCAACAGGCTGACAATGTCGGTGAAAAGGCCGTTTACGCCGACGATCTCCTCCGGAAAAACGTGCGTCAAAACGACGCGCACGAAGTACCCCGCCACAATCGACACGATTGACGCTATGACGAAGACGGTGGAATTACGTATGGAATTGCGGGTCCTGCTTTCCTGTTCCATAGCTGGTTACTTTTCAAACGAAGACTTCTCCGGAAGCACGGTTTCGAGCGCGCGGATGAACTTCTTCTTCTCTCCTTCAAAATCTGTGATATGCGGCGAATCGTTCAGGCATACCACTTTTCTCTTCCTGCCGCCGATGACCCTGAGGGCCTCGGAATTGTCGTCCCCTATGTTGAAGTAGGCGAACTTCCTCGAAAGATTCTCGGGCACAAACCTGCCCGTCAACTTCCTGTACTCCCTTATGACGTACTGATTCACGTCGCCGCGGCTGCGCAGCTTGTTCATGCAGCACTCGTCAAGCTTGTCGCCATCCGTCTCCCAGAGGTGCTTCATGGTACTCTTCACCAGCGGCGAGGGCCCGTGCACCGTGTACAATCCGGTGTACCTGGGGAACGCCATCTCCAGCGCATTGTATGCCAGGCGGCTCAGCGGGTATCCGGGATGAAAATAGTCGCCCGGGTGCTTTTTCACGCACTTCCTCTTGTCGAAGTGCCGGGCCAGAAGCATCATGTTGTTCAGATAGATATACGGCATGATGTCGTCGGACTCGTTCGCCACATCGGGCTGGAAGCTCAGCATGTCGACGGGCTGGCCGCCGATAAAAAAGTCCTCCCTGCGGGTGGGCGCCAGAATCAGCATGTCGTCGTTGAAATAGACGAATCGCTCGCTCAGGCCGTCAATCCGGTGATAATTCAGTTCTATGACATTCGAGTTAAACGTCGGAAGGTACTTTTCGGGTATGTATTCCTCGTGCCTCACTATCTTCAGCCTGTCGGCATCGGGGTCGAGGAAGTCGGGGAGGTGCCCCCAGGTCACGAAGTAGACGTCCCTCACCCACGGCATGAACTTCTCCACGCCGCGGAACCAGTATTTCAAAAAGCCCCAGTCACGGAACCTCTCGTCCCCCGTGTCCACGGGCATTATGTTCTCGTCCTTGCGCACGCCGCCTTCCGTCTGCGAGCCGGTCGCTCTATCGAACTCGGCGCGCCATTCCGGGTCGTTTCCGTTCACCCAGCACATGACCACGTCAACAGGATAATCTCCCGAATGATTTTTTTGCAAAGCATATGCAGCTTTACGTTTCATGGCACATCTCCTTTATGCTATAATCAGCACATGAAAAAAAGACTGATAACCAAAAACCTGATCGCTTTTGTTGTAGCGCTCCTCATGACCGCGTCTCTATGCGCCTGTCTGTCTTCGAACGGGCAGGGCGATTCGGCCGAATCGGCCGACGTACCGGTGAAGAGCGCATCCTTTATTCCGGACTCATTGTCGGAAAGCACGGACATTTTAAACAATCCGTTCCTCGGCAGCTGGACGGTGGCCAACTATAAGATCACCGACAATCTCACGTCGTCCGACGTGGGGATCTCCACCGACTCCTTCCGGAATCTGTACTTCGTGGAGTTCCATATCGGCGAGTATAAGGACAGGGACCTCAGCAGCTCCGCCCTAAATACCATCGATTCAATTTTAAACTCCTACGCCCAAACCAACAAGTCCCTAATTGTACGTTTTGTCTACGACTGGGACGGCGAGGGCGAGTCGTCCGAGCCCGACAGCATCGGGCAGATCGAGCGTCACATGACGCAGGCGTGCGAGGTGGTCAATAAGTACTCCTCCTCGGTCTACATCATGCAGGGACTGTTTATCGGCAGCTGGGGCGAGATGCACAGCACATCGTACGGTTCCACGGAGGACATGCAGGAGCTGGCCAACACACTCTCCGACAGCCTCTCCGAGGACATCTTCATGAGCGTGCGCACCCCCGCGCAGTACAGAGCCATAACGGGCAGTACCTCTCCGGTATCGTCCGCGGACGCGTATTCAGGCTCGCTGGACTCCAGAATAGGCCTCTTCAACGACGGCCTGCTCAGCTCGGTCAGCGACCTGGGCACCTATACCGAGGCCAACCTGCCTGACGAGAGCGCGGATGCATCAGCACTATCCGAGGCGGACATACGCGAGATGGAGCTCTCCTTCCAGGAGAAGCTGTGTCTGTCGGTGCCTAACGGCGGTGAGATTGCCACCGACTGCGAGTACAACGACTTCTCCGAGGCCATCGCCGACTTTAAGCGCATGCACATAACCTACCTCTCAGCCCCCTCGTCGGTCTGGGAGAAGTGGGCTGACACCATCTGCACCGCGGATGAGACAGGCGAGGTCTTCGCGGGTCAGACCGGGGACCAGTACATCGAGGCCCACCTGGGCTATCGCTTCGCAGTATCCTCCGCCGCACTTTCTCAGGCGGCCTCGGGTGATGCTGCTGACGAGACCCTGTCTCTCACCTTATCGGTGGACAATACGGGCTTCGCCAACTGCTACCGCCCCCTGGACTGCCGGATAACCCTTACGCCTGTGACCTCGGCATCGGCCGACGCCTCCGGCGACTCCACGATGATTACGGGCACCGCATCAGCAGACGCATCGGGTGATGCATCGGGCGACGCATCGGGTGATGCCGCGGCCATGGTCTTCGACACCGGGGTAGACACCCGCGCCTGGAACGCGGGCGAAACCACCACCTTCGACGCGAGCATCCCGCTCGCCGACGTACCCGAGGGACTGTATCGCATGGACATTTCGCTCACCGACCCCCTCTCCGGGCAGCCTGTTATGTTCGCCAATACGGTCAGCACGCAGGACGGCACCACCATCGGCTATGCGACGGTAACCATGGACTAGGCGCGAATCGCCGATTATAAGGCGCCTCAATAAATCAACATAAAACGCCGGCTCTATTCGGGGATATACCCAAATACGGCCGGCTTTCTTATTACTCTCATTAATCCTCGGGCTGCGCCCCCGTGTGCAATATCTTCCTGCGGGCGGCCACAAGCAATCCACGCACGGGTCTGGTCACGGCCCAGAGGTTTACATAAAACTTCCACCAGAATCCGTCGCAGGATATCCTCCTGCCCTTTCTGACTACGGCCTCCGCCACGCCCAGCAGGCTGTCGATGTCCCTGTCCTCCGTCCAGCTCTGGGCATCTCCGTTCAGCGTAACAGTTCCTGCTGCCTCGTTTATGCGTATGACGCGGTGGATGACCAGGTGTCCGTCGGGCCTTTTGAAGATCGCTATCTCATTCTTCTTAAGCGGCCTCCGCTCCGGCGAGACCAGTATGGCCTTGTCCCTGTGCGGCCTGAGCGTGGGCATCATGCTCCACCCGGTAATAACCAGCGTCAGCTCCTGCCCCCTTTCGAAGGCCTCTTCCATGGCGTCCACCAGCCGGTCCGTCGAAACCGTCCTCTGTTCCGTCACTCATCATCCTCCCTGTATATATCCGCAACCTCTTCCGTAGAGGCCACCGAAAGCGTATTATCCCTTATCCTGTAAACCCTGTCGCACTGGTGAAGCACACTGGGCCTGTGAGTAGACACGATAATTGTCCTGTGAGGATTGTTCTTAATGATATTACGAAGCACATTCTTCTCCGTCTCCATATCCAGGGCACTGGTGGCCTCATCGAGCAGCAATATGGGCACCTTTCGAATCACCGCCCTCGCGATGGCAATTCGCTGAGCCTGTCCCTCGGAGAGTCCTCCGCCCCTCTCAAAGATATTGGAATCGATTCCATCTGAAAGATCCTCCACGAACTCCCATGCGCAGGAGTCCTTAAGGGCCTGAACCACTTCCTCGTCGGTGGCATCTTTTTCGACCATACGGACGTTTTCAGCGACCGTACCCGACATGATGGTATTACCCTGTGGAACATAGGCGATGAACCGTCTGGTATCGGCGTTTGCCTCTATCCTGTGGCCATACTTGTCCTCGATGAACGCACTTCCCTCTCCCGGGAACACGAGTCCCAGAAGGATGCGCATCATGGTCGTCTTTCCCTTTCCGGACGCGCCGATCACACCGATTATCTCTCCGGGTGCAGCCTTAAAATTCGCCTCCCTGAAGACGTTGTTGGTGGGCTCATACTCGAAGAAAACGTCCTCCATGCGAACCGTGAGTCCTCCATCCACAACCTTCTCCATCTCCGATACAGCCTCGGGGGAGTGCTTCTCCCTGGGAAGGTCGGTCAGCTCAATGACACGCCTGGCGGAAACCGAGCTGTTGAGAGCAGTAGGGAGCATGGAGCACACCGAATTGAAGGCCGATGAGAGCCTCGACGACTGGCTGAGGAACAACGTCATCTCGCCGTACGTGATGAACCCGCCCCACAGACGGTACACGCCCCAGCCGTAGGTGAGAAACTGCGTGGCCATCGCGATTACGGAGAGCAATATGTTCGTCTTTATGGAGAACATGTTGTAGTCCAGGCTATAATCGCGGTACTTCCCCTGCCAGTCGCCCAGTGCGTCGGCATAGAGGTCAGATATTCCGAAGGACTTTATGGAGGTCATGTTACCGAAGGCCTCCTGCTCGAACGAGAGCACCTGGGAGCTGAGGACTCGAAGCCTCTTGGAATAGTTTCTCATCTTGGTCATAAGGATACTGGACGCAGCCACCAGTATGGGCGCGCTCGCCAGCGACAGCCACGCCATGGTGACGTCGTAGCTGTAGATCACGACGAAAGTCGCCACGAAGTTAAAGAGGGACACCAGAAGTGACGGTATCCACGTGATGGCGTTGGTAGCTATGGAATTTACATCTGACGAGAACCTATTCAGAATGTCTCC